>CAYMRW010000095.1:0-8008 GCA_964392825.1 uncultured Rhodobacterales bacterium | reverse complement strand
ACCCTCGTCGCCGTGATGATCTTCTTCCCGACCTTCGTCGCCTGCCTGCACGGGCTGCGGCAGGCGCCAGGGCAGGTGATCGACGTCTTCGACAGCTACGCCTCGGGCCGGGTCCAGCGCCTCCTCCTCGCGCAGGGGCCGGCCATGCTGCCCGCCTTCTTCGCCGCGGCCCGCATGGCGGTGCCGGCGGCGGTGCTCGCCGCGACGGTGGTCGAATGGCTGGCGACGGGCCAGGGGATCGGAAGCCTGATGGCGCTCTCGGCGTCGCTCTCGGACTACGGGATGCTCTGGAGCGCGGTGGTGGCGGTCGCGGTCGCGGCCTCCGCCCTCTACGCCGCCGTCGCGCGGGTCGAGCGCGCGGTGCTGCGCCGCTATGCGGCCGAGCAGGTGGCGTGAGGCCTGCGGCCTTCGCCATCCCGGGCGACATGACGCGCCGCACCGGCGGCTTCATCTACGAGCGCCGGCTCCTCGAGGCGCTGCGCGCGGCCGGGCGCGAGGTGCGCCATCTCGAGCTGCCCGCCGGCTTTCCCGATCCCACGGAGGCCGAGATGCGGGAGGCGCTCGGCATCCTCGGCGCCGTGCCGCCGACGGTTCCCGTGATCCTCGACGGCTTCGTCTCGGGCACCCTCGACCCCGAGGGCGCCGCGGCGATCCGGGCGCCGCTCTGCGCCATGGTCCACCATCCGCTTGGGCACGAGGAGGGCCTTGCGCCCGAGCGCGCCGCGTTCCTCCTCAGGCGGGAGGCCGAGGCGCTCGCGCAGATGGCCCGCGCGCTCGTGCCGAGCCCGCATACGGCAAGGACGCTGGTGGCGGAGTTCGGGGTGTCCGAGGCCCGGGTGACGGTTGCGCCGCCGGGCTTCGACGGCAGGGTGACGCCCCCCGCACCGACACGGCCGCCCTTGATCCTTTCGGTCGGCATCGTGCATCCGCGCAAGGGGCACGACGTTCTGATCGACGCGCTGGCGCGCCTGCAACATCTCGACTGGCGGGCGGCGATCGCCGGCGGCGTCTACGATCCGGCCTACGCCGCTCGGCTCGAGGACCGCGTCGCGGCGTACGGGCTCGGGAGGCGGGTGCGGTTCGCGGGCGAGGTCGGCGACGCGGCGCTCGGCGCGCTCTACGCATCGGCCACGGTCTTCGCGCTCGCGACGCGCTACGAGGGCTACGGCATGGTCTTCGGCGAGGCGTTGCGCCGCGGGCTCCCTATCGTCACCTGCCGGACGGGCGCCGTTCCCGACACGGTGCCGGAGGGAACGGGGCTCCTCGTACCGCCCGACGACCCCGCGGCCTTCGCCGACGCGCTCGGGGCGGTACTCGCCGACGCGGCGCTCCGGGCGCGGCTGGCGGACGCCGCCGCGATGGCGGGAGCGGCCCTGCCGACATGGGCCGACACGGCACGGATCGCGGGGCGGGTGCTCGACGACCTCGCCTGCGACGGCGCGAGGTTCGCGGCGGGGCGCGCCTAGGGCAGGATCAGGTCGCCGCGCATCACCTCGACGGCCTTGCCCGAGACGGTGACCGCGCCCTCCTCGGCGACGAGGTCGATGCGCGACGGCCGCCCCATCTCGACCCCCTGCGCCACGGTAAGGGCGATCTGGCGACCGCCGAGACGGGCGAGAAAGGCGCCGAGGGCGGCCGCGGCCGACCCGGTCGCCGGATCCTCGGGTACGCCCTCGAGCGGCGCGAACATGCGCGCCCCGACGGTCTGCGGACCGTCCCGGTGGTAGAGGTACACGCCGACCGTCCTAGCCCCCGCCGGGGACCGCGCCGCGGCCTCGCGGAACCGGTCGACCTACGGTACGGCGCGCGCGAGGGCGTCGGCATCCCGCACCTCGGCCAGGACGAAGGCGCCGCCGACGGAGGCGACGACGGGCCAGTGCGCCGCCAGATGGATGTCGGCCGTCTCGAGGCCGACGCAGGCCGCGACGACGGCAGGTTCGACCTCGCCCGTCGTCGAAAGCGGATGCCGCGTCGTGAAGCGCGCGGCGCCTCCTTCCGCACGGGCAGGGATCGGACCGACGCCGAGTTCGAGCACCATGTCGGGCCCGGCCCCCCGGTTGGCGAGCGCGACCGCCGTGCCGATCGTCGGGTGCCCGGCGAAGGCGAGTTCCGACCCCGGGGTGAAGATGCGCACGCGCGCGGTGTGGTCGGCAGCCACTGCCGGCAGGACGAACGTCGTCTCGGAGAAATTGAACTCCCGCGCGATGCTCTGCAGCATCTGCTCGGGCAGACCGGACGCGTCGGGGAACACCGCGAGCGGGTTTCCCCCGAAGGCCGTGTCGGTGAAGACGTCGAGCACCACGTAGCCGGCCAAGTACCCCTCCTCGGAGGCAGTCGCCCCCGTCCGCCGCGCTTGACCTTCCGTCGGCGCCGGCATCACCTCCCGCGCGTGGAGAGGAAGGACCGCATCGACACCTTCGGGGCCGTGGCGCTCGTCGCGTTCGCGGCGCTGCTCGCATTCAATCAGGTGGTCATCAAGGTGGTCAACGAGGGCCTGCAGCCGGTGTTCTTCGCCGGCGTCCGGTCGCTCGGCGCCATCCCCTGCGTGCTCCTCTGGATGTGGGTCCGCGGCAGCCCGCTTCGCATCACGCCCGGAACCGTACCGGCCGGGTTGCTCATCGGCGCGCTCTTCGCCGCGGAGTTCGTCTTCATGTTCGTCGCGCTCGACCTGACGACGGTGGCGCGGATGGCGGTGATCTTCTACTCGATGCCGATCTGGCTCGCGCTTGCGGCGCACGTCCTCCTGCCGGGCGAACGGCTGACGCGCGGGACGGGCCTCGGGCTGATGCTTGCCTTCGCGGGCGTCGCCTGGGCGATCATCGCACGCGGCGACGGCGCGGCCGCGGGCTCCCGCGTCGGCGATCTCTGCGCGCTCGCGGCGGCGATGTCGTGGGCGGGGATCGCCCTTGCCGCCCGCGGCACGGCGCTGTCGCGCGAACGGCCCGAGATGCAGCTTCTGTGGCAGATCGCCGTCTCGGCGCCGATCCTGCTGGCGCTGGCGCCCCTCTTCGGGCCCCTGGTCCGCGACTTCGCGCCGATCCACGCCTGGGGGCTCGCGTTCCAGATCGTCGTCGTCGTCACGGCGGGCTTCGTCTTCTGGCTGTGGCTCCTGACTATCTATCCCGCCGCGAGCGTGGCGGCGTTCAGCTTCCTGTCGCCGATCTTCGGCGTTCTGTTCGGCTGGTCGCTTCTCGGCGAGACGGTGGGGCCAGGGCTCCTCGGGCCGCTCGCGCTCGTCTCCCTGGGCCTCTGGATCATGAACCGTCCGCGGTCGCCGCACCCGGACATCGTCAGCCCGCCGCGAACGCCTCGGTCGCGGACGGGGGATCAGCCGGGAACGTGACCGCGAGCACGGTGCCGCGGATGGCATCGGGCCGGGCCACCTCGCCATCGAGCTGGCGGGCCGCCGCATCCATGATCGAGAGGCCGAAGCCGCCCGATGCGGCCTGCGAGAACCCGACCCCGTCGTCGGACAGGACCAGCTCGTAGCTGCCGGAGCACAGGGTGCCGCGCGCCCGGATCGTCCCCTCGCGGTCGTCGGGAAAGGCGTGCTTCACCGAGTTCGACACGAACTCGTTGAAGATCACGCCAGCCGCAGCGCCCCGCTCTCCATCCACGATCGCGGGGGTGATGTCGACCTCGATCCGGACGTTGGCGGGCAGCGCCCGGGCGGCGAGCGTCGCGATCTGCTCGAGGTAGCCGCCGATGTCGATCTCGCCGCTCGACCCCGCCTGGTTCAGGGCCCTGTGCAGCGCGACGATGGCGCCCACCTGCTGCTCGGCCTGGCGCAGCACGTCGCTCGCCTCGTCGCCGGCACCGCGCCGTTGCAGGCGGAGGTAGGACGCCACCATCTGCAGCGAGTTCTTCACGCGATGGTCGATCTCGCCGCGCAGTCGCTCCTGCGCCGCGAGCGCCTGGCGGAGTTCGATCTGCCGCACGACCTGGCGCGCCAGAAGGATCATCGTCTCGCGCTGCAGGTCGGTGAGGCGCCGGGGTCGGCGGTCGAGAACGCAGAGGGTGCCGATCGGGGTGCCGTCGTCGAGGCGCAGGATGGCGCCGGCATAGAAGCGGACCGCGTCGTCGCCCTGGCAAAGCGGGTTCGACCGCGTTCGCGCGTCGAGAGTCGTGTCGGGGATCTCGAGGAACGTCTCCTGCGACAGGGCGTGGAAGCAGATCGCCTTGTCGAGCGCCGTCTCGGCCTCGGAAAAGCCGCAGGCCGCCTTGAACCACTGGCGCTCGGCGTCGACGAGCGAGATGAGGGCCGTCGGGGTCCCGCACAGGCCGGCCACGAACTCGACGATGTCGTCGAAGTCGCGTTCCGGCTCGGTGTCGAGGATCTGCAGCGACCTCAGCGCGGCCACCCGCGCGCGCTGGTCGCTCTTTGTCGCCATGCCCCCCTTCATGAAGAACCCTCCCACTGCGCGGGGTACCGAACCCTAACCGGCGGCCTTCTTTACGTGATCGGCAGCGGCTGGCAAGCCTTCGGGCTCAGGTGCCGCAGAAGGTCCGGGTGACCTCGGCGCCGGGTGCGGGCGGCGCCGCCAGGGGGTGGTCGACCTCTGTGTCGTAGGGCCGCGCGGTCGCGTCGGCGAGCGCGTGAAAGGGGGCGAGGTCGCCCGCGACCGCCGCGGCGATCGCCTCCTCGACCCTGTGGTTGCGCGGGATGATCGCGGGATTGGCACGCCGCATGAGCGCGCGATCGGGCCGTCGCGGCTCCCACGTCGTCCGCCAGGCTTGGTACTCCGGCGGCATCTCGGCGTCCTCGGCGAGGGCGCGGAAGGTCCGCGTGAAGTCGTCGCCGCGGGCGGCCATGATGTCGAGAAAGTCGTGGGCGAGCGCGGTCGTGCCCTCCCCGGGGTCGGCAAGCCCGACCTTGGCGCCGAAGGCCCGGGTCCACGCCGCATGGTAGGCCGGCGCGAAGCCATGCACCGCCTCGGTCGCGGCCTCGATCGCGGCGTCGCGCTCGCCCATGAGGGGCAGAAGCGCCGTGGCGAACTGCGCCAAGTTCCACGCCGCCACCTGCGGCTGCTGCGCGTAGGCGTAGCGGCCCCACTGGTCGATCGACGAGAACACCGTGTCGGGGTGATAGCGGTCCATGAAGGCGCAGGGCCCGTAGTCGATGGTCTCGCCGGCGACGGAGGTGTTGTCGGTGTTCATCACGCCGTGGATGAAGCCCACACTCATCCAGCCCGCGACCAGCTCGGCCTGGGCCGCGACGACCCGGCGGAGCAGGTCGAGGGGACCGGTCGCACCGGGATAGTGGCGGCGGATGGCATGGTCGGAGAGCGTCGCCAGCGCCTCGGTGTCGTTCCGGGCGAGGAAGTACTGGAACGTGCCGACGCGGATGTGGCTCTGCGCGACCCGGGTCAGCACCGCGCCGGGCAGCGCCGCCTCGCGCAGGACCGTCTCGCCGGTGGCGACGGCGGCGAGCGCCCGCGTCGTCGGGATGCCGAGCGCGTGCATGGCCTCCGACACGACGTACTCGCGCAGCACCGGGCCGATCCAGGCGCGGCCGTCGCCCGACCGACTGAACGGCGTCGGCCCGCTGCCCTTGAGCTGGATGTCGCGGCGACCGTCGGCGCCGACGACCTCGCCGAGAAGGATTGCGCGGCCGTCGCCGAGCTGCGGCACCCAGCCGCCGAACTGGTGGCCGGCATAGGCCTGCGCCAGCGGCTCGGCGCCTTCGGGCACGGCATTCCCGGCAAGGATCGCGACCCCCGCCTCGGATCTGAGCGCCGTGGCGTCGAGGCCGAGCTCGGCGGCCAGGGTGTCGTTCAGCCGCAGGAGGCGCGGCGCCCGCACCGGCGTCGGGTCGAGCCGTGCGTAGAACCGCTCGGGCAGGCGGGCGTAGCTGTTCTCGAAGGCGATCTGCATGGGTCAGAGGTAGGGTCCGGCCGGCGATGCCGCCAGAGGCCTCATCCGACAGGAGCCCGCACGCGTACCTAGGTCCGTGACGAACAGGAGGATCGCATGGCCGCAGAAGCGCGGACCGGGACCCGCATCATGGACCGCCCGGAGTTCAAGACGAAGCCGAAGCCGCTGACCCGCGGTGCCGAGACGACGGTGCGCGAGGCGGTGGCGGCGATGTGCGGGTCGAACTACGGGTCGGTCATCGTCGTCGACGGCGACGATCGCGTGACCGGCGTCTTCACCGAGCGCGACCTGATGGAAAAGGTCGTGAACGCCGGTCGCGACCCCGACGCCCTGACGCTGGGCGAGGTGATGACGCGCGATCCGCGCCTCGCCCGCGAGGACGACAGCATCGTCGACTGGCTGCGGATCATGTCGAACGAGCGCTTTCGCCGTCTTCCCGTCACCGACGCCGAGGGACGGATCAAGGCGGTGTTCACGCAGGGCGACTTCGTCAGCTACACCTGGCCCGACCTGATGTACCAGGCGCGCCAGATCGCCCGCGCGAGCCTCTCCAACAACTTCCACTACGTGCTGATCGTGGGCGGCGTGGCGCTCTACACGCTCCTGATGATCGTCGTGCTGCAGGTAGCGCTCTAGAGGCGGGCAAGGCGTTCGGTCAACAGCGCGAAGAACGCGTCGGCGTCGAGGTCGCCGAGAAAGGTGGCGTTGCGCGGGCGCGACGTCACGCCCCACCAGTCGGCCACGGTCATGCCGCGCGTGAGCTCGGACTGCGTCTCGATCTCGACGTTGATGTGCCGGCCCGAGAAGATCTCGGGGCTCAGCAGCCACGCGATCGTCGTCGGATCGTGGAGGGGCGCGCCGTCGGCGCCGTACTTCTCGCGGTCGAAGCGCTCGAAGAAGTCGGTCCAGCCGGCGACGGTGCGGCCGACGGGCGTGCCGAGATCCCGGAACGCGGCATTGCGCGCGGGCGTCACCAGCGCCTTGTGCGTGGCGTCGAGCGGCAGGACGGTGATCGGCGCGCCGCAGGCGAAGACGGCGGCGGCCGCCTCGGGGTCGACGTAGATGTTGAACTCCGCCGCCGGGGTGATGTTGCCGACCTCGAAGTAGGCGCCGCCCATCAGCACGATCCGTGCGATCCGGCCGGCGACCTGCGGCGCCCGCGCAAGCGCCGTCGCGACGTTGGTCAGGGGCCCGAGCGCCACCAGCGTCACGCTGTCCGCGGGCTCGGCGAGGAGCGTCTCCACGATGAAGTCGGCGGCATGGCCGCGCGCGAGGGGCGTCGCGGGCGCGGGCAGGTCGGCCCCGTCGAGACCGGTCTTGCCGTGGACGTGCTCCGCGGTGACGAGGTCGCGGCAGAGCGGCCTCTCGCAGCCCGCGTAGACCGGGATGTCGCCTCGTCCCGCGAGTTCCAGAACCTTGAGGGTGTTGGCGGCGGTCAGCGCCAGGGGCACGTTGCCGGCGACCGACGTGACGCCCAGCACGTGGATTTCGGGCGACGCGAGCGCGAGGAGGATCGCCACCGCGTCGTCCTGCCCAGGGTCTGTGTCGATGATGACGCGGTGCGGCATTCCGGAGTGCAGCTTCTAACCCGGCCGCCGGGCCTGTAAAGCTGTCGTCGGATGATCTCGCCATCGCGAACGCGCCGCTCGGCGGCAGCGTGACCCGAAGAGCACGTCATCGCTCGTGTAGGGGTTCCGTGCCTGCGCGGCGGCTTGCCGCCTGGGGCGGCCTCGCGCCACATGCCGGAAACCGGGGCGCCGGCGTCTGCCGGCGATGCCGCGGACGGAGTTTACGGATCTGGAGTGACAGCACTATGCGAATATCCGCGACGATCGGACTTGGCGGCATTCTCGCCCTCGGTGCCTGCGTGCCGGTCGAGACGACCGGGCCCGAACCCGATGGGGGCGGCCTACCGAACCCCGCGCGCAGCACCTGCATGGCCGCGGTGGCGAACCAGGCGGGAGACGGCAACGTGACGGTCCTGAGCGACACCTCGGCCTTCATGGGCGGCAGCGAGATCGTCGTGGGCGTGGGCGAGACGCGGGCCCCGTGGCGGTGCCGCACCGGCGCCGACGGGGCCGTGCGCGAGGTGACCCCGGTGGCGGACCCAGCCGCCGGCTGACGGGCAGGCGCG
>CAYMRW010000094.1:0-8077 GCA_964392825.1 uncultured Rhodobacterales bacterium | reverse complement strand
CGCGCCCTGCGCGGCAGTCTGCCCGGTCGACTGCTTCTATTCGACCGACGACGGCATCATCCTGCACTCCAAGGATCTGTGCATCGGCTGCGGCTACTGCTTCTACGCCTGTCCGTTCGGCGCGCCGCAGTATCCGCAGGCCGGCAACTTTGGCAGCCGTGGCAAGATGGACAAGTGCACCTTCTGCGCCGGCGGCCCCGAGGAGGACATGTCGACCGTCGAGTTCCAGAAGTACGGCCGCAACCGGATCGCCGAGGGCAAGCTGCCGATCTGCGCCGAGATGTGCTCGACCAAGGCGCTTCTCGCCGGCGACGGCGACGACGTCAGCGACGTCTACCGCGAGCGCGTCGTGGCCCGCGGCTTCGGCTCCGGCGCCTGGGGCTGGGGCACCGCCTACGGCGACCAGGCCAACTGAGACGGCGGGTGGGCCCGAGGGTCCGCCCGGTTCGCACCCCTTCGTCCCCAAGGAGCTGTCGATGCGCCTCCTCGTTCTTCTGGCCGTCGCCCTGTCGCTGTCATTGCCTGCGGGCGACGCCGCCGCGCAGAGCGTCGTGCCCCCCGAGGGCGCGGTGACGAACGCCACGCCGGCGGCGCCCGGGACACTCGACAGCCTCGACGACATCCTCGCCCGGCAGCGCGGCGAGGGCGATGCGCGGGAGCCGCGCGACCTCGGCTCGGCCGCCGACAATGCCACCGCGCTCGGCCAGCAGCTGGGCCTGCAGGCCGGCCCCTCCGACAGCGACCTCTGGAGCGGCGTGCGGCACGGCAACGTCGACGTGACGGTGTCGGCCGGCGGCGATCCGGCCCGGGTGATCGTTCAGGACGGTGGCATGGCGTGGCTGGAGTTCCGCGAAGGTCCGCTGCGCACCTATGGAGGGTGGCTGCTCCTCGCCACCACGGGTTTCCTCGTCGTCTTCTATCTGGTGCGCGGGCGCATGCCGATCGACCATGGTCGGGCCGGCTGGACCATCTTGCGCTTCACCTCGATCGAGCGCTTCGCGCACTGGCTGCTCGCCGTGTCGTTCCTGATCCTGGGGGCCACGGGGCTCTTCGTCCTCTTCGGGCGAAACGGTTTGATGGACTGGCTCGGCAAGGAGAACTACGCGACGCTCGCCGGTGCCTCGAAATGGGTCCACAACAACGTCTCGTGGGCGTTCATGCTGGCCATCGTGATGATCTTCGTCATGTGGGTCTGGCACAACCTGCCGAGCCGGACGGACATCACCTGGCTACGCCACGGCGGGGGTTTCTTCGGGGGAGAGCATCCGCCGGCCAAGAAGTTCAATCTGGGCCAGAAGCTGATCTTCTGGTCGGTGGTGGTGTTCGGCGCGTCGATCTCGGCCTCGGGCCTGTCGCTGCTCTTCCCCTACGAGCTGCCGATGTTCGCCAAGACCTTCGGGGTGATGAACGACCTGGGGCTGCCGGCCCTCGTCGGGATGGAGGCGTTTCCGGCGGCGCTCACCCCGCAGGAGGAGATGCAGTTCGCGCAGGCCTGGCACTCCATCGTCAGCTTCGTCCTCCTCGCCATCATCATCGCGCACATCTACATCGGCTCGATCGGCATGGAGGGGGCGTTCGCGGCCATGGGCTCCGGCCGGGTCGACGCCAACTGGGCGCGCGAGCATCACTCGATCTG
This sequence comes from uncultured Rhodobacterales bacterium, assembly GCA_964392825.1. Taxonomy (GTDB): domain Bacteria; phylum Pseudomonadota; class Alphaproteobacteria; order Rhodobacterales; family Rhodobacteraceae; genus Roseitranquillus. The sequence goes on along the minus strand of CAYMRW010000094.1, from coordinate 6,441 downwards.
GGCCGAGGAGAAGCTGGCCGAGGGCGACGACGTGGAGCCGCGCTCGGACGGCGCGCGGCCGATGCCGGCGGAATAGCGTGCGCCGGGCGGCGCTCGCCCTCGTCCTCTCGGCCCAGCCCGCCCTCGCCGACCGGCTGGAGGGTCACGGCGGGCCGGTGATGGACGTCGCCGTCGCCGGCGAGACGACCCTGACGGCCAGCTTCGACTACTCGGTCGGTGTCTGGCGCGAGGGCGATCCCGTCTGGCTTGACGGGCATCGGGCCGCGGTCAAGAGCGTCGTCGCCCTCCCCGGGGGGCGTGCGGCCTCGGGCGGCGACGACTTTGACGTTATCCTCTGGGACCTCGACGCGAGGTCCGCCGCCGCACGGCTCGAGGGCCACTCGGGCAAGGTCATGGATGTCGCCGTCTCGAAGGCCGGGACGCTCGCCTCGGCGAGCTGGGACGGCACGGTGCGGCTCTGGGATGCCGGGGCCGGAACGCCGCTCGCGGTCGTCGACGATCACGACGGACCGGTCAACGCCGTCGCATGGCGGGGCGACCGGCTCTACAGCGCCGGCGCCGACGGCACCGTGGTCGAACGCGACGGGGCGGGGGCGCCGCTGCGCACGCTCGTCCGCCACGGCTTCGGCGTGAACCGCATCCTCCTCGGTGACGGCTGGCTGCTCTACGGCGCGGTTGACGGCGGCACCCGCGTCGTCGACCTCGCCACCGGCGCGCAGATTGCCGATCTCAGCGCCGAACGCATGCCGGTACTTGCCCTCGCTGCGGCACCGGGCCTCGCCGCCATCGGCGATGGCGAGGGGCACATCATGGTGGTCGAGACCGCCGACTGGTCCGTCCTCCGCGACTTCCGCGCGGCGGCCCATGGGCCGATCTGGGCCCTCGCCTTCACAGCCGACGGGCGGTCGCTGATCGCGGGCGGCCTCGACGACGCTGCCGCGGTCTGGCCGGTTGCGGGCGAGGGCGAGGTTCTCGCAGAAGAGCGGCCCGGCTTTCACACCGACCCCGACGAGGTGGGGAACGGGGAGCGTCAGTTCCTGCGCAAGTGCTCGGTTTGCCATACGCTGACGCCGGATGGCGCCCGGCGCGCGGGGCCGACGCTGCATGACCTCTTCGGTCGAAGCGCGGGATCGGTCGCGGGCTATGCCTACTCGACGGCGCTCGCAGAGAGCGGCATCGTCTGGAGCGAGGCGACGATCGACCGTCTGTTCGACATTGGCCCGAACCATTATACGCCGGGAAGCAAGATGCCGATGCAGCGCATCGCGTCGCCACAGGATCGGGCCGATCTGATCGCGTTCCTGCGGCGCGAGACGGCGGCCGAGGGAGGATCGGAATGAAGGCGTTTCTCACGGCCTGCGTCGCCATCGTCGCAATCTCGATCGGGGCCTGGTACGCGCTCGACGCCGTCGGCTTCACGGCGGCCGAACGTCAGTCGCAGCCGCAGACGGTCCGCCTCGACTGACGCCGCCACACGGGCTGCCGACCGTCTCTGGACGCCGGGCGTGGTCCGGGTAACGTGAGCCCCCGAGGATCGGATTGCGGGGCCACGGGATGGCGAGCGACCCCTACGCGACGCTGGGCGTGCAGAAGACGGCGAGCGAGGCCGAAATCAAGACGGCGTACCGCAAGCTCGTGCGGACCTCGCATCCCGATATCAATCCCGACGACCCGGAGGCCGAGGCGCGCTTCAAGGCGGTCTCGGCTGCCTACGACCTCCTGAAGGACCCCGAGACCCGGGCGCGCTTCGACCGCGGCGAGATCGACGCGACCGGCGCGGAGACGGCCGAGAGGACGTTCTACCGCCGTTACGCTGGGCAGGCCGAGAACCCTTATCAGTCGGCCGGGTTCGGCGGCGCCGAGGACGACCCGGGCGACATCTTCGCCGAGTTCCTGCGGCGGGGGCAGCGCAGCGGCGGCTTCGCCGGGTCCGCCGGGTCCGCGGGCGGCAACTTCAGCATGCGGGGGGGCGACCGGCGGTACCACCTCGACGTCCCGTTTCTCGACGCTGCGAGGGGGGCCAAGACCCGCATCACGCTGCCCGACGGCGCCGCGCTCGAGGTGACGATCCCGCCGGGGACCGAGGATGGGCAGACGCTGCGCCTGCGCGGCAAGGGCTCGCCGGGTTTCGGCGACGGGCCGCCCGGCGACGCGCTGATCACCGTATCGGTAGCCGACCACCCGGTCTTCCGGCGCGAGGGCAATGACATCCGCATCACCCTGCCGATCTCGATCGACGAGGCGGTGCTGGGCGGCAAGGTGGCGGTGCCGACGATCGACGGGCCGGTCAATCTGACGGTGCCGAAAGGAGCGAGCGGCGGTCGCACGTTGCGCCTTCGCGGGCGCGGCACTGGGCGCGAGGGGGGCCGCGGCGATCAGCTCGTCGAGCTGCGCGTCGTGCTGCCGGAGCGGATCGACGAGGATCTGGCGGCGTTCATGCGCGACTGGCGCGAGAGGCACGGCTACGACCCGCGGGGGGGCATGGGATGAGCATCGAGGTCCTGAGCGAGGACGAGACTATTGCCGCCGTCGGTCGCCTGACGCGGGTGCGCCTCACCTCCTTCGTGCGGGCGGAAGCGGTGCGTCCGGTCGTCGCCGGGGGCCGCGCGGGGTTCACCCGGGTCGACATCGCCCGGCTCGAGCTTCTGTGCGACCTGACCGAAGGGTTCGACCTCGAGGACGATGCCCTCGGCCTCGTCGTCTCGCTGATCGATCAGCTGCATGCCGCGCGGGCCGACCTGGCCGCGCTGGCGGCGGCCATCTCCGACGAGCCGCCGGAGACGCGACGGCGCCTCGCGGCGGCACTCGCCCGAAGCTGATGCCGCATACCCGTGCAGTCGCGAATGCGGCGCGGCCCGGTCAGACGGCGTGGCGTTGCGGTCCGCGCGAGCGATCCCTAGCGTTCCGCCGAGGCTTCAGGAGGACAGGGGTGCTGGACCGGGGCGCGGCCATCGACCATCAGCGCGTGCGCGGCGAGGCGCGTGTCTTGCTGAAGGTACGGTCGGGCCGGACCCGTCTGGCGCGGATGCGGCATTCGGGGTCGGCGAAGGCGCTCCTGCCCGCGGTCGCGGGCGCCGAACCCGAGGTTGTGTTCCTCAACACGGCGGGCGGGCTCACCGGGGGCGACGTCCTCGACTATGCCCTGCACCTGGAAGACGGAGCGCGGGCGACCGCAACGACGCAGGCGGCCGAACGGGTCTACGACTGCGCCGGCGGGACGGCCCGCGTGTCGATCCACCTCGATATCGGGCGCGGCGGGCGCCTCGACTGGCTGCCGCAGGAGTCGATCCTGTTCGACCGGGCCGACCTTCACCGCACGACACGCATGGACCTGGCGGACGAGGCGTCGTGCCTGGCCCTCGAGACGCTGGTCCTCGGGCGCCGGGCCATGGGCGAGGTCGTGCGCGACCTCGGGCTCGTCGACTGGCGCGAGATATGGCGCCGGGGACGGCCCGTTTTGATCGAGCCGCTGCGGCTCGACAGCGCTACGCTCGGGTCGCATCCCGCGCTCCTGCGCGGGGCCCGGGCGATGGCGAGCCTGGTTCTGGTCGCGCAGGGGGCCGAGGCGGCGCGGACGCTCGACATCGGTGCCGACGGGGTCGAGACCGCGGCGAGCGGCTGGGACGGGCGGTTCTGTCTCCGGGCCTTCGCCGGGGACGCCATGCCGCTTCGCCGCTATCTCGACGCGGTGCTGACGCGACTGCGAGGCGGACCCTTGCCGAGGGTCTGGCAGGCATGAGGCAGGACGGAGGGGCGGGATGAACCTGACACCGCGCGAGAAGGACAAGCTGCTCGTCAGTGTTGCAGCGATGGTCGCCCGGTCGCGGCTCGCGCGCGGCGTCAGGCTGAACCATCCGGAGGCCATCGCCCTCATCACCGACTTCGTGGTCGAGGGCGCGCGCGACGGCCGCTCGGTGGCCGACCTGATGGAAGCCGGGGCGCATGTCGTCACCGCCGAACAATGCATGGAGGGGGTGCCAGAGATGATCCACGACGTGCAGGTGGAGGCGACGTTCCCCGACGGCACCAAGCTCGTCACCGTCCACCAGCCGATCAGATGACGGGCACCGACGTCGTCGCGCTGGCGCGGGCCTACGCGCTCGCGGCGCGGGCGCATGCCGGCCAGACGCGCCGGGGCGACGCCGGCATACCCTACGTCAACCACTGCTGCGAGGTGGCCGAGCTGGTCGCCGAGGCGGGGGCCCCGGTCGCGGCGGTCGTGGCCGCGGTCCTGCACGACGTCATCGAGGACAGCGAGACCACGGTGGACGAGATCGAGACGCGCTTCGGGCCGGAGGTCGCGGGAATGGTCGCAAGCATGACCGATCCGCCCGAGACCGACGCCCTGCCACGGAGCGAGAAGAAGGCGCGTCAGGCCGAACACATGGCGACCGCGCCGCGCGAGGTCCGGACGATCAAGATCGCGGACCAGACGTCCAACGTCCGCGACATCGTCCGTGAGCCGGCCGCCTGGGATGCCGCGGACGCCGCCGACTATATCGCGGGTGCCGAGCGCGTCGTCGCCGCCTGCCGCGGCGCGGCGCCGATGCTGGAACGCAGCTTCGATGCCGCCGTGGCCGAAGCGATGACGAAGATCGGAGATGGGCGATGATTCCAGGTGAAATCGAGCCGGGCGACGGGGTCATCACGATGAACGCGGGTGCCGAGGCGGTGACGCTCGTCGTCGCCAACACCGGCGACCGACCGGTCCAGGTTGGCAGCCACTACCATTTCGCCGAGACGAACGTGGCGCTCGACTTCGACCGGGAGGCGGCGCACGGTCGCCGGCTCGACATCGCCGCGGGAACGGCGGTGCGGTTCGAGCCCGGGCAGAGCCGCGAGGTCCGGCTCATCCCCTTCGGCGGGAACCGCCGCATCGTGGGGTTCAACGGTCGGGTCATGGGAACCATCTAGCACTTTCTGCGTTGCAGCAATTGCGTTATGCAGGCGCAGCAAAGGGGTGGAATCACGATGGCGAGACAGGCTTCACACTTCGACATGTGGCGCGGCGGTATGGAGCTGACGAGCTTGATGATCGAGACCCAGATGGTGATCGCCTACCGGACCCTCGGCATGATCGGGCTCTGGGCGGTCGCTCCGGGAGAAAACCAACGGATGGTCGCAGAGAAGGGCCCGGCCTTCGCAGAGGCCGCGATGGCGGCATCGCATGCGGCCATGGCGGGGCGCCGCCCCGACGAGATCGTCGGGGCGTGGATGCGCCCTCTGCGGCGCAAGACCCGCTCGAACATGCGGCGCCTCGGTCGCGGCCGCTGACGGCGGCGACACGACCGGCGGAACGAGTCCCGAACTCTGGAAAGGATCAAGACATGACGGCCATGGATATTCAGATGCAGATCTGGAGGTCGAACCTCGACCTCTGGCGGCGGATGCTCGACCTGCAGGTCTCGGTCGCCAAGGGGATGATGGATACATCCTCGGCGTGGACCTGGATGACGATCGACACCGCCCGCGCGTCCGCGGCGCGGGGTGAGTTAGCGACGGACGCCGCCGCCGAGGCGACGGCCGAACGCATCGACAGCGCCGCCGACCGCGCCAGGGGCGTGGCCGGGGGCACGCCGGGTACGGCGATGACGCAAGCGGTCGGCACCTCGGCCGATACCGCGAAGGCGATGGTCGAGGCCGGCGCCGACGCGGCGCGCGAGACGAGCGCGGTGACGCTCGATGCGGCGGAGGAGACGGCCGAAAGCCTCGACCGCGCGGCCGATGAGTCCGCCAAGGCGATGGACGCGGCCACCGAGCGGACGGCCGAGGCCATGGAAGATGCCGCCGAGACGGCGGCCGATGCATCCGAGGACGCGGCCGAAGTCGGCGCCGATGCCTCGAAGAGCGCGGTCGACGCCGGCGCGGATGTCTCGGAGACGGCGGTCGATGCGGGCGACGCCGCCATGACCAAGGGCACACCCGACAAGCCGAAGTCCCCCGCGTCTCGCCGTGCGAAGTCGTCGCCGGCGCGGGCCAAGGGGTCGACGACGACGCGCAGCCGACGCACCCCCGGCTAGACGCGCGAAAGCGTGGGGCGGACAGGGTGGTCCGCCCCGCGCCGCCGGGGAATCGGGCATTCCCCCTGATCCGCGACGATCAGGGTCAGCCGTCGCCTTGATCGCATCGGGCCGGGCCGCCTAGCGTATACGTGCGCCACTGTGGCCCGAGAGGAAGCGACGATGCCCGTTCAGATCGACCGCCGCGCCTATGCCGAGATGTTCGGCCCGACGTCCGGCGACCGTATCCGCCTCGCCGACACCGAATTGTGGATCGAGGTCGAGCGCGACCTGACCACCTACGGCGAAGAGGTGAAGTTCGGCGGCGGCAAGGTGATCCGCGACGGAATGGGCCAGAGCCAGGCGACACGGGCCGAGGGCGCTGCGGACACCGTCATCACCAACGCGCTGATCGTCGACGCGACCGGCATCTACAAGGCCG
>CAYMRW010000093.1:0-8146 GCA_964392825.1 uncultured Rhodobacterales bacterium | reverse complement strand
TCCACATCCTGCCGCGCAGCACCATCGACTTCGTCGTGGCGTTCTACGGCCAGATCGCCAGCATTGCCGCGCTGGTCGAGGACATGGCGACGGAGCGCTACGCGGCGCTGACGCCGGAGCGGCGCCTGGCGATGTACCGGGATTACGTGGCGCTACGGCGCGGCGCGCTGGCCTTCGGGAGCGCGGCGCTGCGTGTCATCGCACGCTACGCGGAAGGGGGGTCGAAGGCCGCCAATCGCGAGCGCGACCTGATCGATGCGGAGTTGGCGGCGACGACCCAGCCGTCTCCGGCGGACGCCGGTCAGTAGGCCTCGCGCGGTCCGGTGCGGGCCGTCGGCGGCAGCGGGATCGGCGTGAAGGGTGGCAGGGGCGCCGGCTTCGCCGACGGGGACGCTTGTCTCATGGTGTCACCTCTCCCTGAAAGATGGCAGGCGCGCCGACCGATATCAAGGTTCGGCGCCGACGCCCTGGCGCTGACGGTCTCGGATCTCCTGCTGCCGGATCGGCATCTTGTCGATCGAGCGGCTGAGTTCGCGCACGTCCCACGGGAACGGCTTTCTCAGCTTCACGCCGCCGTCCTTGCCGATCAGCGTCAGCATGAAGCCGCGCGGCCGCAGCTGCTGGCGCAGTTCGGATTGCCCTCTGGGGTCGGTGTCGACGATCACGACGACGTCGCGGTCCGCCAGTTCCTGCCGGCGGCCGGCGATCAGCTCGAGCTGGCGAACGAAGGCGGGGTCGGCTTCGGTGTCGGCGAAGACGACGATGGGGCGCGCGATCCAGCGGAAGGCGTCGATGTCGACCTGCGTCGCGTCGAGGATCGCCTGCGGATCCGCGCGCCAGGCCTCGACGCCCGACACGCCTTCCGCCGCTGCGGCGCCGCAGGCGAGGCTCGCTGCCAGAACTCCGGTCAGGGCAGTCAGTCTGATCCGCATGGCGTCCCTCCCTATCGCGCTCGATATAGGCGTCCTGTAAGGGTAAGGGGAAGCGTGCGACGTCACGTACCGGCGAGGAGGCTTCGGATGGACTGGACCGCGCGGGCCAGGAAGGAACTCAGGAACCGCAGCCCCGAGGACCTCGTCTGGATGACGCCCGAGGGGATCGAGGTGCAGCCGGTCTATGACGCGGGCGACCTCGACGGGGTCGACCATCTGGGCTCGATGCCCGGGGAGCCGCCCTTCGTCCGCGGCCCGAAGGCGACGATGTACGCAGGCCGTCCGTGGACCATCCGCCAGTACGCGGGCTTCTCGACGGCGGAGGAGTCGAACGCCTTCTACCGCCGCGCCCTCGCCGCCGGGCAGCAGGGCGTCTCCGTCGCCTTCGACCTCGCGACGCACCGCGGCTACGACAGCGACCACGAGCGCGTCGAGGGCGACGTCGGCAAGGCCGGCGTGGCGATCGACAGCGTCGAGGACATGAAGCTTCTGTTCGACGGCATCCCGCTCGGGGAGGTCTCGGTCTCGATGACCATGAACGGCGCCGTGATCCCGGTGCTGGCGTCCTTCATCGTCGCCGGGGAGGAGCAGGGGGTCGAGCGCGGGGCGCTCTCGGGGACGATCCAGAACGACATCCTCAAGGAGTTCATGGTCCGCAACACCTACATCTACCCGCCCGAGCCCTCGATGCGGATCGTCGCGGACATCATCGAGTATACGGCGGCCGAGATGCCGCGCTTCAACTCCATCTCGATCTCCGGCTACCACATGCAGGAGGCCGGGGCGACGCTGGTGCAGGAGCTTGGCTTCACCCTTGCCGACGGGAAGGAGTACGTGCAGGCCGCCGTCGACCGCGGCATGGACGTCGACGCCTTCGCCGGGCGGCTCTCGTTCTTCTTCGCCATCGGCCAGAACTTCTTCATGGAGGCGGCGAAGCTCCGCGCCGCGCGCCTGCTCTGGCACCGGATCATGTCGGGCTTCGGCGCGCGCAAGGAAGGCAGCCTCGTGCTGCGCACCCATTGTCAGACATCGGGCGTCAGCCTCGCCGAACAGGATCCGATGAACAACGTCGTCCGAACCGCCTACGAGGCGCTCTCGGCGGTCCTCGGCGGCACCCAGTCGCTGCACACGAACTCGTTCGACGAGGCGATCGGCCTGCCCACCGACTTTTCCGCCCGGATCGCGCGGAACACGCAGCTCATCCTGCAGAACGAGACCGGGGTGACCCGCGTCGTCGATCCGCTCGCCGGCTCGTACTACGTCGAGAAGCTGACCGCCGATCTCGCCGATGCCGCCTGGGGGCTGATCGAGGAGGTCGACGCCATGGGCGGCATGACCAAGGCGGTGGCCTCCGGCATGCCGAAGCTCCGCATCGAGGAGGCCGCGGCGCGCCGGCAGGCGAGGATCGACCGCGGCGAAGAGGTCATCGTCGGGGTCAACAGGTGGCGGCTGGAGAAGGAGGACGAGATCGACGTCCTCGACATCGACACCGACGCCATCCGCGGGAGCCAGACGGCGCGGCTCGAGCGCATCCGCGCGGAGCGTGACGCCGCTGCCTGCACCGCCGCGCTTGAGGCGCTGGAGCAGGGCGCGCGGTCGGGCGAGGGCAACCTCCTGGCGCTGGCTGTCGAGGCCGCGCGGGCCCGGGCCACGGTGGGCGAGATCAGCCAGGCGATGGAGGCCGCGTGGGGCCGCCACCGCGCCGAGGTCAGGACACTGGCCGGGGTTTACGGCGCCGCCTACGAGGGCGACAACGACTTCGCGGCGATCCAGCACGAGGTCGAGCAGTTCGCCGAGGAGGAGGGGCGGCGTCCGCGGATGCTCGTGGTCAAGATGGGCCAGGACGGCCACGACCGCGGCGCCAAGGTCATCGCCACCGCCTTCGCCGACATCGGTTTCGACGTCGACGTGGGCCCGCTCTTCCAGACGCCGGAAGAGGCCGCGCAGGATGCGCTCGACAACGACGTCCACGTCGTCGGCATCTCGTCCCAGGCCGCCGGCCACAAGACGCTGGCGCCGAAGCTCGTCCGCGCGCTGAAGGCGCAGGGCGCGGGCGACATCCTCGTCGTCTGCGGCGGCGTCATCCCGCAGCAGGACTACGCGTTCCTGCGCGAGGCGGGGGTCGCCGCGATCTTCGGCCCCGGCACCAACATCCCTGCGGCTGCCCGCGACATCCTGCGCCTGATCCGCGATGCCCGCCCCGAGGCGGCGTGACGGCCCCCCGCATGGACTTCAGGCTCGACCACATCGGCGTCGTCGCGGCGAGCCTCGAGGAGGGCGCGGAATGGGTCCGGGACCGCGTCGGCGCCGAGCTGGTCGCCGGCGGCCGGCACGCCGAGATGGGCACGCACAACCAGCTGCTGTCGCTCGGCCCCGGCCTTTACTTCGAGGTCATCGCGATCGACCCCGACGCGCCGCCGCCCGGCCGGCCACGCTGGTTCGGCATCGACGAATTCTCCGGCCCGCCGCGGCTGTCGGTCTGGATGCTGCGGACGCCCGACCTCGATGCGGCGCTGGAGACCGCAGCCGAAGACACCGGAGAGCCGAAGGAGTTCGCGCGCGGCGACTACCGCTGGCGTCTGGCGGTGCCACGCGACGGCCGTCCCCTCCCGCTCGACGGCGTCGCCCCCGCCCTCATCCAGTGGCACGGCGACCTCCACCCGGCGGACGCGCTCCCGCCGTCCGGGGTCAGCCTGACCCGTCTCGAGGTGTCGCATCCGTCCCCGCTCGCGGACATCCTCCCCGCCGTCGACCGCGTGCACTACCTGACCGGCGCGCCGGGCCTCAGGGCCGTTCTCGGCACGCCGCACGGAGAGCGCGAGATTTGACGGTCCGCGCCGCGACCGCGGAAGATGCAGCGGCCATCGCGGCGATCTGGAACCCCATCATCCGGACCACCACGATCACGTTCACGCCGCTCGAGAAGCGTACCGACGATATCGAGCGACTGATCGCCGTGCGTCCGGTCTTCGTCTCCGACGACGCCACGGGCTTTGCCCTCTACGACCAGTTTCGATCCGGCCCGGGCTACCGGTTCACGGTCGAGCACACGGCCCACGTGGCCCCGGGCGTCCGCGGTCGCGGCATCGGCAGGGCCCTCGTGCAGGCGGTGGAGGCGCATGCGGCGGCGGCAGGTGCGCATTCGATCTACGCGGGCGTCAGCGGCGAGAACACGGGCGGCATCGCATTCCATGCCGCGATCGGGTTCGTCGAGGTGGCGCGGCTGCCGGAGGCCGGCTGGAAGTTCGGCCGCTGGATCGATCTCGTGCTGATGCGCAAGGGCCTCGGGCCCCGCTCCGGCGGTCCGTGATCGCGGAAAAACGGCCCGCAGGGCACTGCGGGCCGTGAACTTTTCCCCGAGCTCGGGGGTCTATGCCTTTCCCTTTCGGGTCTGTCTGTGAGTACTGAAAGCACCTTTGAAACACGAATCACCCTAGCCAATGGCCGTCATCGCTCCGTCAAAGCCATGTCAAAGCGCCGACGCAGGCGCCTCCTCGGACCCGGTCTGACGGTGTCGATCTGGACCCGCATCGCCGAGGCGCTGGCGGCGCTCAGCGCGGGCGAAGGCCTGGCCGCCGTCTTCGACCGCCTGCGCACGCAGCCTGAGCGCAGCGTCGGCTTCACCATCGCGGTGATCGCGCTCGGCGCCAAGATGGCCAAGGCCGACGGGCGCGTGACCCGCGACGAGGTGACCGCGTTCCGCGAGGTCTTCCACATTCCCGTCGAGGACGAGGCCAGCGCCGCGCGGGTCTTCAATCTCGCCCGGCAGGACACGGCGGGGTTCGAGGACTACGCCCGGCGCATCGGCGCCATGTTCGAGGACGGCGAGGCGGCGCTCTGCGACCTAATCGAGGGCCTCTTCCACATCGCCGTCGCCGACGGGCGCTACCACCCGGCCGAGGACGACTTCCTGCACCGGGTCGCCCGCATCTTCGGCCTGCCCGAGCGGGACTTCCGCGCCGTCCGCGCGCGCTTCGTGCCCGACGCCGAGCCCGACCCGCGCGACGTCCTCGGGCTGCCGCCCGGCGCCTCCCTCGAGGAGGCGCGCGCCGCCTGGCGGCGTCTCGTGCGCGAGACGCATCCCGACCGCATGATCGCCCGCGGCGTACCGGCCGAAGCCGTTCGCCTGGCCGAGAAGCGTCTCGTCGCAATCAATCGGGCGTGGGATGAGATCTCCGGGAGCGCGCCGTGAGGCGACGTGACAGCGCCGGCCGTCACGCATAAACTCGGCCGCATGAGATGGTTGGTCGTGGTTCTCCTCCTCGCGTCGCCGACGGCCGCGCAGGAGGGTCAGGGGCGCTTCGCCGAAGGCCTCGAGAACATGCTCCGGGACCTCTTCACCGAGATGGAGCCGGTGCTGCGCGATCTCCGCGACCGGATCGAGGATCTCGACCAGTACGAGGCGCCGGAGATGCTGCCGAACGGCGACATCATCATCCGCCGCAGGACCCCGCTCGACGAGGCGCCCGAAACCGTCCCCGAACCGGACGCTCCGGAGGCCGAAGCGCCGGCCGACGACCCGATCGACCTCTGAGCCTCAGAGGTCCCGGACCATCAGGATCCAGCGTGTTCCGGGTGTCTTCCAGCCGTTCTTGACCATGTCCCGCCCGGCCGCGTCGCGGAAACCGTGCCGGGCGTAGAAGCGGCGGGCGCCGGCATTGGCGTCCGAGACGATGAGGCTCAGCGCGGCGAGCCCCTGCGCGCGGGCCTCGGCCGCCGCCCGGTCGACGAGGACCGCCCCGTGGCCCTGTCCGCGCATCCCGGGCAGCATCGCGAGAACGTTGATGTACCAGGTTCGCGGCGCCAGCGTCTCGAGCTCGACGAGGGGAACGAAGATCGCCGGCGTGTCGGCGTCCGGGGGCTCCGGCGCCGCCGGGATCGGGTAGCCGATCACGCAGCCGACCGCGCCCGATCCGTCGTCGAGCACGACGGCGTTCCGCCACGAGAAGCCGCCTTCGTCGCGCATGGCGCGGCGGCGGCCCACGTCCCAGGCGCTCTCGCCCGGGCCGGCCATCCGGCCCCAGATGTAGAGGGGCAGTCCGTCACCCGCCGCGTTCACGAGGTCTGCCAGGACGGCCGCGTCCTCGATCCGCGCCGGCCGCACCTGCAGGGTCACCGCCGGACGACCTCGGCCTCGGCCCCCATCGCGGAGGCAAGCGACTGGAACCGGCTCTCGGCAACCTCGCCGAACAGGGGAGCCCCCACCGGGTGGACGTGGATCTCGAGCCGGGCCTTCGTCGGAAACCAGCGCAGCTCGCCCATCTCGGCGGGATCGTCGACGGTGAACATGGCGCCGAGGCGCATGGCGCGACCGAGGATCTCGGCCCGCTTCACCGCCTCGCCGGGCAACAGCGACACCACCTCCTCGAGCAGGCCCTCGCGCGATCCCTTGTAGCGGTGGAGGAGCGCCAGCCCGAGGAACACCCGCTCCTCATGCGTCATGCCGCCGAGGTTCGCCCGCGTCGCGTTGTCGAAGCAGACCTCGTGGCGATAGTCGGGATGCGCGCGCCAGCTCACGTCGTGGAGGAGTGCTGCGGCGCGCACCAGCCGCTGCTCGCGCTCCGGCGCATCGGCGAAGAGCGGCAGGACGAAGCGGAAGAGCTTGCGTCCGAAGCCCGGCAGGCGCGCGTCCTTGGCCTCGGCGAAGCGGCAGGCCTCGATCAGCGGGTCGCGGGCGCGCAGTTCGGCCGGCATCTGTTCGTAGAGCAGTCCCTCGCGGATGCCGTAGGACGAGATCGCGATCTCCTGCGGCCGGAACCCCGCGACGACCGCGCGGATCACCTTGGCGGCGAGCGGGATCAGCGCCATGCGTGCCTCGCTGAGGCCGGCGCTGCGGCGCAGATCCTCGATGTCGCCATCCTCGATCCAGCGCACGGTCTCGGTCACGCTCTCGGGTGACATCCGGTACTCGTGCAGGACGGCGAGGGGGTAGTCCCGGCGCAGCATGTCGAGCCGCGCGATCGCCCGCCACGAGCCGCCGACGAGGAACAGCCGCTCGGGCTCCGCCCCCATCTTCTCGACCAGGCCGCCGACGATGCCGGCGACATGGGCCTTGAGCTTGCCGGACTTGATCTCGGCGAGCCGGAACGGACCCAGGGGCGAAGTGATGCGGCGGCCGACCTCGCCTTCGCCGACCTGCGCCAGCTCCATCGACGAACCGCCGATGTCGCAGACGAGCCCCCTGGCGCCCGGCCAGCCGAGCAACACCCCCTGGGCCGACAGCCGCGCCTCGTCGGCTCCGTCGATCACGTGGATCTCGATGCCGCTCGTCTCGCGCACCTCCTCGCAGAAGGCCGGGCCGTCCGTGGCCTCGCGCACCGCGGCGGTGGCGACGGTGACGAGCGGCGAGACGTCCATGCCGCGGGCGAGGAGCGCGAAGCGGTGCAGCGCGGCGACCGCGCGCCGCCAGCCCTCGGGGTTCAGCCGCCCGGTCTCGTTGAAGCCGCGGCCGAGCCCGCACATGACCTTCTCGTTGAAGAAGTAGGCGGGGCTCCGGGCGGCGCCGTCGAAGACCACCATCCTGACCGAGTTCGAGCCGACGTCGATGACGCCGACCCGGCTGAGCGCACGCGCCTCGGAACTGTCGAAGAGCGGTCGGCCGAACGCACCCCAGATGGCGCTGTCGTCTGCCATCGCTCTCCCCCTGCGGCCCCGGCGCCACTCTGGCCCCGGCCGCCTCGGCAGGTCAATCGCTCGAATGCGCCAGTGCCGGAACGTCGGCCGCGCCCGCCGAGCCGCGACCGGAGAGGGACGGATTCTCCATGAAGAAGCGGTGACAGTTGAACACCGGCCCGCTCGCCGCCTCCGGCCGCACGAAGGTGCCGTCGGGGCGCAGGATCCAGCTCTGCGCCACGTCGGCCATGTTGGCGGCCATGATCTGGCTGGCGATCTGCGCCTTGACCGTGGGGTTGGTGCACTCGACCAGCGTCTCGACCCGACGGTTGAGGTTGCGCCCCATCCAGTCGGCCGACGAGATGAAGACCCGCGACCGCGCGTGCGGCAGGCCGCGGCCGTTGCCGAAGCAGACGATGCGGCTGTGTTCGAGGAACCGGCCGACGATCGACTTGACGCGGATGTTCTCGGACAGGCCGCGGATGCCGGGGCGCAGTCCGCAGATGCCGCGGATGACGAGGTCGATGTGGACGCCGCGGCGCGAGGCGTCGTAGAGCGCGTCGATGACGTCCGCCTCGATCAGCGCGTTCATCTTGGCCCAG
>CAYMRW010000092.1:0-8166 GCA_964392825.1 uncultured Rhodobacterales bacterium | reverse complement strand
CCGAGGGTCCGCGCCCGCTCCACGGCGGCGGCGTCGGCGAGCGGCATGACGCGGGGCACGCGGCCGTACCCCGAGGCGCCCCCCGAGACGGCGTCGACCTCGGCCCAGAACGCCCCGGTCCGGGTCAGGGAGGCGAGCTGCAGCGCCTTCAGCGGCGTCCACGGGTCGGGCATGAACGGCGTCAGCGCGCCCACGATTCCGCCCGAGGCGCCGGCGGCGGGACCCGCCGGGTCGACGACGCGGACCCGCGCCCCGAGAGCCAGGCAGGACCAGGCCACCGACAATCCGAAGATGCCGGCGCCGCGCACGGTGACCATTGCCATTCCACCTCCCCTCGCCTTATCTCGCGCCGTTCCCGAACCTAGGACGGACTTGCGGTGGCGGACCAGAGCGCCGAGCTCGACTGGACGGGGCCGGTGCCGGTGTCGCGCCGCTTCGCCGACCCGTACTACTCGCTGCAGGACGGCCTTGCCGAGGCGCGCCACGTGTTCCTCGGCGGCAACGACCTGCCGGCGCGGTTCCGCCCGGGCCTCGCCATCGCCGAGTTGGGCTTCGGCACCGGGCTGAACGTGCTCGCGGCGTGGGCGGCATGGCGCGAGGCAGGCACCGCCGGGCCGCTCGCGGTCACGAGCTTCGAGGCGTATCCGCTCGACGCGGCCCCGATGGCGGCGGCGCACGCCGCCTTCCCCGGTCTCGCCCATCTCGCGGCCCCGCTCCGTGCCGCGTGGGCGCGGGGGGACCGACGCATCCGGCTCGACGATCTCGCGCTCGACGTCGTCCCGGGCGACGCGCGGGCGACGCTGCCGCGCTGGGAAGGATCGGCGGACGCCTGGTTCCTCGACGGTTTCGCACCCTCGCGGAACCCCGAGCTCTGGGGCCCGGAGCTCCTCGCGGAGGTCGCGCGGCACACTCGGTCCGGCGGCACCGCGGCGACCTACAGCGCCGCGGGCGCCGTGCGCCGCGGCCTCGCGGACGCGGGCTTCGCGGTGGAGCGGCGGACGGGGTACGGCGGCAAGCGGCACATGACGGCGGCGCGGCTGTGACCGCGGCCGAGGCGGCCGCCCCCGACAACCGGCGCGGCATCCTTCTGATGATCGCCACGACCTTCGTCTTCGCGGCGCAGGACGGCATCTCGCGGCATCTCGCCAGCGAATACAACGTCCTGATGATCGTGATGATCCGCTACTGGTTCTTCGCCGCGTTCGTGATGAGCGTCGCCTCCCGGCAGGCGGGCGGCATCCGCGCGGCCGCGGCGACGCGCCTGCCCTGGCTGCAGGCGGCGCGCGGGCTGCTCCTCGCCGCCGAGATCTGCGTCATGGTCCTGAGCTTCGTCCTGCTCGGCCTCGTCGAGAGCCACGCGGTCTTCGCCGTCTACCCGCTCCTCGTCACCGCGTTCGCCGGGCCCATCCTCGGCGAGCGCTCCGGCTGGCGGCGCTGGGCCGCCGTCGGGGTCGGGTTCCTCGGCGTCCTCGTCATCCTCAGGCCGGGGACGGGTGTCATCGACCCGGCCGCCGCGGTCCCGCTCCTCTCGGCCGCGATGTTCGCGCTCTACCACATCCTGACCCGCTATGCGGGCAGGGTGGACAGCGCCGCCACCTCCTTCTTCTGGACCGGCACGGTCGGCGCCGTGGCCATGACCCTCGTCGGGGTCTGGTTCTGGGAGCCGATGACCGCGCCCGACTGGGGCTGGATGGCCGTGCTCTGCGTCACCGGGGCGTTCGGGCACTGGCTGCTCATCAAGACCTACGAGGTGGCCGAGGCGAGCGCGGTGCAGCCCTTCGCCTACTTCCAGCTCGTCTTCGCGGCGGCCGTGGGCATCGCCGTCTTCGGCGAGGTGCTGGAGCCCGTGGTGGCGCTCGGCGCCGCGATCGTCGTCGGGGCCGGCGTCTTCACGCTGGTCCGCACCCGGCGGGTCAGCGCACCTTCATCTCCTCCCCGATCCTGAGCGGCACCGGCTCGCCGGCCAGCCGGGCGCGGTAGACCGGGATCGATTCCATCACCCGCATCACGTAGTTGCGCGTCTCGCGGAACGGGATGTGCTCGATCCAGTCGACCGGGTCGACGGCGCCGTCGCGCGGGTCGCCGTAGGTCTGCATCCAGCGCGCCGGGCGGCCCGGCCCGGCGTTGTAGCCCGCGGCGACGAGAATGACGTTGTCGCCGAAGCGCCGTCGCAGGTCGGCGAGATAGGCGGTGCCGAGCTGGGCGTTGTAGTTCGGGTCGGTGACGAGCCGGCGGACTGAATAGCTGAGCCCAAGGTTGCGCGAGACGATCTCGGCCGTCCCCGGCATCAGCTGCATCAGCCCGCGGGCGCCGGCGCCGGACATCACCGCGGGGTCGAACTCGCTTTCGCGGCGGGCGATGGCGAGCGCCCATTCCCGCGGCACCGGCATCGGGTCGACGCCGAGATCGACCACGGGAAAGTAGGCGCGGGGCAGGACGATCCCCTGCGTCGCCGCGTACTTGGCGATCATCAGCGCGAGGTGCGGCTCGTCGCGCGCCAGCGCGACGTCGGCGAGCGCCCCCATCTCGTCGGGCTCGAGGCTTTCGGCGAGGTGGACGAGGAACCGCTCGGCAAGGTTGCGCTCGCCCGCGGCAAGGAAGAACTCCGCGGCCGCGAAGACCGTGCTCTCGGCGGCGTCGAGGCTCTGCCAGTCGGGGTACGCGGCGGTGCCGGCGATCTCGGGGTCCATGTCGACGCCGGCCTTCTCGGCGGCGAGCTGGCCGTAGAAGCTCGTCTGGTGCTCGGCCCCGAAGGCGTAGGCGGCCGCCGCGGCGTCGGCATTACCGGCGGCCTCCTCGGCGCGGCCGAGCCAGTAGCCGGCGCGTCCGAGGCTGATCGGGGTCTGCACGGCGGCGCCGAAGCTCGCGAAGTGATCCGCCGCCTGGTCCGGACGGTCGAGATAGGTCAGCGCGATGTAGCCCGCGAGCCATTCGAGATCGGCGAAGTCCGACCCGGCGACGAGGCCGTGCTCGGCCGCGAGCCGGTAGGCGGCATCGGCCTCGCCCGCCCGCATCAGCTCGCGGGCCATGGAGCGCCGGCGGTTCGACCATGCCTCGGCCCGGCCGAGGCGCGCGGGCGACTGCGCCACGATCAGTTCGAGCGCGGCCTCGTCGCGGTCGCGGCGCAGACGCCAGGCGAAGCGCTCGTAGGCGAGGCCGGGGTCCTCCGCGAGGTCCGGCGGCACGGCCTCGATGCGGGTGTCGACGCCCGGCACGTCGCCGGCGAGCGCCATCCGCGCCTCCGCAAGTTGGCGCCAGCCCTCGGACACACGCGGGAACATGCGCCGCGCCTCGCTCGTGCGCCCCTCCCAGAGCAGCATGTCGAGCCGCGCCTCGTGCCCCTCGGCGAGCTCGTCGGGCCAGCGGGCGAGAAACGCCGCCTCGACGGCTGCGTCCATCGGCTGCGTCAGCCAGGCCAGCATCGCCTGCGCCGCGGCGTCGCCCTGGGCGCCGCTGTCGGCATAGGCGACGGCGAGGGCGAGCGAGCCGGTCGCGGTCTGCGGCCGGCGCCCATCGAAGAAGTCGAGGACGAGCCCCGGGTCGCCGCCGATCGGCAGCTTCGCCTCGACCTGGCTCCGCAGGTAGTCGAGCCCGGGCCAGTCGCCGTTCCGCTCGAGGAAGGCGAGCGTTTCGGCGAGCGTCCCCTCGCCCGCGCGCAGGCGATGCCACTCGACGATGTCGGGGGCCACGCCATCGGCCCGCGCCGCCAGCGTCGCCGCCTCGGTCCAGGCGCCCGAGCGCACGGCGGCGAGCGACGAGGCGAGGCTGTTCGCCTGCTGGTCGGTCACCGCGAGGGCGGGGCCCGCGACGGCGAGGGCGAGGGCGAGGGTCAGACTCCGCATCAGGCCGGAGGCTATGGATCGCTGTCCCATCGGCAAGTCCCTAACTTGGCATTGGTGAAGCGCGCGTTTAGACCCGACCCCGGCCGCCATCCGCAACCGCAGGAGGGATCGATGTTCAGCGGATCGATTGTCGCGCTCGTCACGCCCTTCGACGCCGACGGCGCCGTCGACGAGGCGACCTTGCGCGGACTCGTCGACTGGCACGTCGCCGAGGGGTCGACGGGGATCGTTCCGACCGGCACCACGGGCGAGAGTCCGACGCTCAGCCACGACGAGCACGAGCGCGTGGTCGAGGTGGTGGTCGACGCCGCGGGCGGGCGCGTGCCAGTCATCGCCGGCACCGGGTCGAACAACACCGCCGAGGCGATCCGCCTGACCCGGTACGCGGAGGCCGTGGGGGCCGATGCGGCGCTTGTGGTCACGCCGTACTACAACAAGCCGACGCAGGACGGGCTGATCGAGCATTTCACGGCGATCCACGATTCCTGCGGCCTACCGATCGTCATCTACAACATTCCCGGCCGCTCGGTCGTCGACATGACGCCGGCGACGATGGCGCGGCTCTCCGGGCTCGAGCGGATGGTCGGGGTCAAGGACGCGACGGGAGACATCGTCCGGGTGTCGGAGACGCGGGCGCTCTGCGGACCCGACTTCGTGCAGTTGTCGGGGGAGGACGCGTCGGCACTCGGCTTCAACGCGCATGGCGGGCGGGGCTGCATCAGCGTCACGGCGAACGCGGCACCGCGGCTCTGCGCAGAGTTCCAGGCCGCGACGCTGCGCGGCGACTATGCCGCCGCGCTCGACCACCAGGATCGGCTGATGCCGCTGCACGCGGCGATCTTCCTCGAGCCGGGGCTCGCCGGCGCGAAGTACGCCCTGTCGCTTCTCGGACGCTGCCGGGATGCGGTGCGCCTGCCGCTCGTGCCGACGACGTCGCAGACGCGGCTCGCCATCAAGGATGCCATGACCGGCGCGGGTCTGATCAACTGATGCCCGCTGCGGTCGAATCGACTGCTGCCTCATTCTCCCAGATAATGGCAACATGCCCCGAAACTCCAGCAACTCCGTTGCGGAAAACCGCCGAATCGGAGCATCATTCGGCCATTGGGGGCGCGGGCCGGAACACCGGTTCGC
Source organism: uncultured Rhodobacterales bacterium (assembly GCA_964392825.1). Classification (GTDB taxonomy): domain Bacteria; phylum Pseudomonadota; class Alphaproteobacteria; order Rhodobacterales; family Rhodobacteraceae; genus Roseitranquillus. Next base: position 3,190 of record CAYMRW010000092.1, on the reverse strand, counting down.
AGGTTCAGCGCGGGGGCTGAGGCTTGGCCGGCAGGGGTGTTTTGGCACCCGCCTCGCGATTGGACGATCGCCACGCATATGCCAGCGAAGATTTCACATGGGGATTTCACATCAGGTCAGCCCGGCCGGTTCGCCGGCCGGGCTTTTCCTCCGGCGGCCCGTGGGGCTAGGAAGCGCCTCATGACCAAGGACGGTTCGAACTACAAGGTCGTCGCCGAGAACCGGCGGGCGCGCTACGACTACGCCATCGAGAGCGATCTCGAATGCGGCCTGCAACTCATGGGGTCGGAGGTAAAGTCGCTGCGCGCCGGTCAGGCCAACATCGCCGAGAGCTACGCCTCGGTGGAAGAAGGCGAGCTCTGGCTCATCAACAGCTATGTCGCCCCCTACGACCCCGGCCGCACCTTCGGCCACGAGGACCGGCGCCGCCGCAAGCTCCTCGTCTCGCGGCGCGAGCTGTCGACCCTGTGGAACGCGACGCAGCGGCAGGGCATGACGCTGGTGCCGCTGGTGCTCTATTTCAACCACCGGGGCATCGCGAAGATCAAGATCGGCGTCGCCAAGGGCAAGAAGCTGGCTGACAAGCGCGAGACCTCCGCCAAGCGCGACTGGCAACGGCAGAAGCAGCGCCTGCTGAAGGAGCATGGCTGAGGGGACCGGCCGATCGCCGGCGCACGGGTCCGGCCCTTTACTAAGGTCGACGATCGGCTTTGCATCGCATGACGCCGCACGCCTATCCCCACCCGCGAAACCGCGGGGAGCGTGCTCATGGGATATCTCGGCGTTCGGCTCTGCGCCGTCATCGTCGCCGCCGCGACCCTCGCGGGGTGCGGCACGACCTACGATCTGCCGAGCCCCGACGCCGCGCACGCGGGCATGGCGCGGCAGATGTTCGCCGAGGAGCGCGTCGCCACCGAACATCGTGCAGCGCCCGACCTCGCGGTTTCGCGCTACCTCCGGGTGGTCCGGCGGGTGGAGCCCGTCGCCGAGGCGTTCTGTCGGGTGGAAGCGGCGGGCCGCGCGGCCTTCGACTGCGACGTCGTCATCCTGGTCGACGGACATGCGTCCGAGCGCAACGCGTTCCAGACCTATCGCCATGGCAGGCCGGCGGTCGTCTTCACCCTGCCCCTGATCCTCGACGCACGGAACGAGGACGAGCTTGCGTTCGTGCTGGGGCATGAGTTCGGCCACCACATCGGCCAGCACCTGAGCAAGCAGAGACAGCAGGCCGCAGCCGGCGCGATGATCGCGGGACTCGCCATGGCCTACGCCCAGGGCGGCGACACCAACACGCCCGCGTCGGTGAAGCAGCGGAACATCGAGAACGCCGTCGCCGCCGGCGCTGCAATCGGGAGCCAGGCCTACAGCCGGAGCTACGAGCTCGAGTCGGACGTGATCGCGACCCACATCGCGGTCGCCGCCGGCTACGACCCGGTGCGTGGCGCGCGCTTCTTCGCCCGCCCCGAACCGGCGCGGGGCGCCGCAGGCGGGCTGTCGTTCTGGGGCACGCATCCCCCCGACGAGAAGCGCCTCGCGACCGTGATCGCGACGCGGGCCCGTATCGACGCGGGCGGCACGCTCGGGGCCGCGGGGGGCTAGCCGCCGCCCGCCGGCGCGCGGCGCTCGCCGCTTGCCAGGGGTGGCGCGCGCCCGTACCCAAGGAAAGCGCGACGGAGGGCGGCATGAGCGACGATCCGAGAACCCTGGTGTCGACCGACTGGCTCGGTGCGCATCTCGAGGATCCCGACCTCCGGCTCGTCGACGCAAGCTGGTATCTGCCCGACGCGGGGCGCGACGCCCGGGCGGAGTACGAGGCGGCGCACATCCCGGGCGCCCGGTTCGTCGACATCGACGAGGTCTCGGACGCGCGCTCCGACCTGCCGCACATGGTGCCGCCGCCCGAGAAGTTCGTCAGCCGGATGCGCAGCCTCGGCATCGGCGACGGGCATCAGGTGGTGGTCTACGACGGCGCCGGGATGTTCTCGGCCGCGCGGCTCTGGTGGCTGTTCCGCTACATGGGCAAGGTCGACGTCGCCGTGCTCGACGGCGGCTTGCCGAAATGGGTGGCGGAGGGGCGTCCGGTCGAGGACGTGCCGCCGGTGGTCCGCGACCGCCACATCACCGTGACGCGGCAGAACCACCTGCTGCGCGACGTCACCCAGGTCGCGCAGGACGTGAAGCTTGGCGCCCGGCAGGTCGTCGACGCGCGCTCGCCCGGCCGCTTCCGCGGCGAGGAGGACGAACCGCGGCCGGGACTGCGCGCAGGGCACATTCCGGGGTCGCGCAACGTGCATTACCGCGATCTGCTCGCGGCGGACGGCACGATGAGGCCGCCCGCCGAGCTGCGCGAGATCTTCGACGCGGCCGGCGTCGATCTGGCGCGACCGGTGGTGACCACCTGCGGCTCGGGGGTCACGGCGGCGATCCTGTCGCTGGCGCTCGAGCGGCTCGGCCACGCCGACCACGCGCTCTACGACGGGTCGTGGAGCGAGTGGGGCATGTACCGCGACCTCGAGGTCGCGACGGGGCCGTGACGGGCGTCATCGCCGCCGGCAGCGAGGTGTCCTACACCGTCACCTGGCTCGAGATGACGCGCCGGCCCGAGACGCCCTGGCCGCACGCTCCGGCCGGGCCGCCCGCGACGCTCCTCAGGGCCGAGCCGGCGCCGCCCTGGTTCTTCCTCGCCCTCTACGATGCCGTCGGCCGTGCCTATGCGTGGGAGGACATGCACGAAGAGCCCGAGGACGACCTCGCCGAATGGCTCGCCGACCCGCAGGTGTCGCTCTACTCGCTGATCCGACGCGGCTGGCCGCACGGGTTCTTCGTGCTCGACGCAACCGAGCCCGGCATCTGCAACCTGGCCTATTTCGGCCTGGCGCCGCAGGCGGTGGGAACCGGCCTCGGCCGCTTCCTGCTCGGCACGGCGGTGCATGTCGCCTGGGACCTCCCCGGGGTGCGAAAGCTGACGGTGAACACCTGCACGCTGGACCATCCGCGCGCCCTCGGTCTCTATCAGAAGGCCGGATTCGCCCCGGTGCGCCGCGAGGAACGTCGGCGTATCCTGACCCGCCCGATACCGGAGCCGCCATGCTCGCCGATCTGAAAGACCAGCCCGCCGACAAGATTCTCGTGCTCATGTCGATGTTCCGCGACGACCCGCGCGAGGACAAGATCGACCTCGGCGTCGGGG
>CAYMRW010000091.1:0-8188 GCA_964392825.1 uncultured Rhodobacterales bacterium | reverse complement strand
AGGTAGCGCGCGGCGTAGGCGGCCGAGCGGTCGACCTTGGTCGGATCCTTGCCCGAGAACGCGCCGCCGCCGTGCGGCGCAGCGCCGCCATAGGTGTCGACAATGATCTTGCGGCCCGTGAGGCCGGCGTCGCCGTCCGGGCCGCCGATGACGAACGTGCCGGTCGGGTTCACCCACCACTCCGTCCGCTCGGTCAGCCAGCCGTCGGGCAGGACCTCGCGCACGTAGGGCTCGACGATGGCGCGGATGTCGTCGGAGCTCTGCCCCTCGTCGGAATGCTGGTGCGACAGCACCATCTGCATCACCTCGACCGGCCGGCCGTCCTCGTAGCGCAGGCTGATCTGGGTCTTGGCATCCGGGCGCAGCGCCGGCTCCGCCCCCGCCTTGCGCGCATCGGCGAGCCGGCGCAGCACCTTGTGGGCGTAGAGGATCGGCGCCGGCATCATCTCGGGCGTCTCGTCGACCGCATAGCCGAACATGATGCCCTGATCGCCCGCCCCCTCCTCGCGGCCGTTGCCGCCGTTGACGCCCTGGGCGATGTGCGCCGACTGCCGGTGCAGGAGGTTCGTCACCTCGCAGGTGGCGTGGTGGAACTCGTCCTGTTCATAGCCGATGTCGCGGAGGCAGTCGCGCGCGATGTCCTCCACCCGCTCCATCTGTTCGCCGAGGCGGCCCGTGTCGGCGAGGCCGATCTCGCCGCCGATGATGACGCGGTTCGTCGTGGCGAACGTCTCGCAGGCGACGCGAGCCTCGGGCTCGATGGCGAGGAGGGCGTCGAGGACCGCGTCCGACACGCGGTCGCAGACCTTGTCCGGGTGGCCTTCCGACACGCTCTCGGACGTGAAGGTGAAGTTGCTGCGGTTCACTGGGAATGCGCTCCATTGGGGGTCTGGGCGCCACGCCAGGAAGCCGTTGTGACGCCGATCCTCGCGGTTAGACCACCGTTAACGATCGGTCAATGCCGATTGCGCAGGGCGATCGTCGCCGTCAGGCCGAGCGCCAAGACCGCAAGAAAGGGCGCGTCGCCGGTCTTGGCGTAGGGCGTGGGCGGCGCCGCGGGGGGAAGCGCCGCATCGATGTATCCGCCCTGACCGAGCGGGATCGACCGGATGACGTCGCCCCGCGCGTCGATCATGGCCGACACGCCGGTGTTGGCGACGCGCACCATCGGCAACCCCTGCTCGACGGCGCGAAAGCGCGCCTGGGCCAGATGCTGGTAGGGTCCGGAGAACGTGCCGAACCAGGCGTCGTTGGTGATCTGCAGGAGCCACCCAGGCCGCGCCCCGGCACCGACCTCGGCAGGAAAGATGGCCTCGTAGCAGATCAGCGGCAGTGGACGCCCCATCCAGCCCAGATCGAGGCGGCGCGGACCCTCGCCCGCAGCGAAGCCATGGCCGTCGCGGGCGGCGAAGCTGCGCAGGCCCACCAGTCGCGCGAGGCCGCCGAGCGGTATGAACTCGCCGAACGGCACGAGGTGGTGCTTGTCGTAGGTCTGCAGCACCTCGCCGCCCGGTCCGATCACGGCGAGGGAATTGTAGGCGCGCCCGGCCTCGATCCGGGTGGCCCCGAGGATCACCGGGGCGCCCCCCGCCGCCTCTGCCGCCCGCTCGAGGATCGGGCCCGCGTCGTCCAGGCGCCACGGGATCGCCGCCTCCGGCCAGATCACGAGATCGGGGGCCGGCGTCCGTCCCGTCAGATCGATCTTGCGTTCGGCGAAGGTCAGCGCCCGGTCGGGGTCCCACTTCTCGTCCTGCGGGGCGTTTGGCTGCACCAGGCGGATCACCGGCGCATCGGTCGCCTCGACCATCAGCCCGCGCGACTCCCACACGCCGAAGAGCGTGAGCGCCGCCAGCGGCACCGCCCCCGCGGGCGCCCAGAAGAGCGAACGGCCGTGCTGCAAGGCCATCGCGATGCCCGCCGCCGCAAGCAGGGTCAGCAGGGTCATCCCGAAGGGGCCGACGAGGGCGGCCACGTGGATCGCCGGCGTCTCTCCCCAGGCATAGGCCGGCAGCGCCCATGGAAACCCCGACAGGACGGTCGACCGCAGCCATTCCGCGAGCGACAGGGTCAGCACGAGAGCCAGCGGGCGCGCCGGCGGCGACGCGATCCAGGCCGCAGTCGCGAAGGCCGCCGCCCAGAACACGGCGAGGCCCCCGGCGAGGAAGACCAGGGCAAACGGCGCCATCCAGCCATGGCGGTCGGCATCGACGAGGAACGGCTCGACGATCCAGTGCAGCGCGACAAGGAAGTAGCCGGCCCCGACGCTCCAGCCGAGCCACGCGGCCCGCCGCGGCCCACCGGCCAGAGTGGCAAGCATGAGCGCACCGACAAGCCCCGCGACGGTGGCCGCGGCGAACGAGAACGGCGCGTGGCCAAGCGCGGCGAGTGCGCCGCAGGCGAGCGCCGCCATGTGTCTCAGGCGCCGGATCCCGCGGGCTCCACGCTTGTCAACACCGGATTTGCCGTTATCGGTTTCGCTCACCACGATCGGCAATGTCGCACCATTCCGAGGTCGCTGACCAGCGGAAAACCACCTACGGCACCCCTCGCGCGCTCCTTCGAAAGGCGTGCCGCAAGGGCAGGATCGGGGCGGACCCGCAGCACCCTGCGGCGCACTCTCCGGTCGCCGGCCCGAAGCACCATGCCGCTCCGATTCAGGGCGCCGGGATCCGCGTTGCGACCCAGGCTAGGCGCGTCGGGTCCGAGACCCCTAGCCCGCAGAGGCCTCCCCAATCCGCATCCGCAAGCGCTTGATCCGCCGCGGATCGGCGTCGACGACCTCGAAGTCGGGACCCGCCGGGTGATGGATGATCTCGCCCCGGGCCGGAACCCGGCCCGCCAGCATGAAGACGAGACCGCCCACCGTGTCGACCTCCTCGATGTCCTCCTCGTCGACGAGGCGCCGGCCGACCTGGGCCTCGAACTCGTCGAGGGGCGCACGGGCCTGCACGATCCAGCAGCCTTCGCTCTCCTGGGTCCAGTATCCCTCCTCGGCGATGTCGTGCTCGTCCTCGATCTCGCCCACGACCTGCTCGATCAGGTCCTCGATCGTGACCAGCCCATCGACGCCGCCGTACTCGTCGATGACGAGCGCCATGTGCATCCGGTCGGACTGCATCTTAGTCATCAGCACGCCGATCGGCATGGACGGCGGCGCATAGATGAGCGGGCGCAGCATGGCCCTGAGGTCGAAGTCCGGCGTGACGCCGTTGAACCCGTGCTGCAGGGCGAAGTCCTTGAGATGGACCATGCCGAGCGGGGTATCGAGCGTGCCGTCGTAGACCGGCAGCCGCGTCAGGCCGGAATCGCGGAAAACGCCCACCAGCCCTTCCCGATCGATGTCGACGGCGACGGCGACGATCTCGGCCTTGGGGATGGCGACGTCGGCCACGCGCATGCGCCGAAGGTTCAGCAGACCGGGCGGCGGTTCCACCCGCGGCACAGCCACCGGGGCGGCATGATCGTTGGCGCCGAACACGCCGAGCAGACGGCTCAGAAAGCCTGTCCCGCCCCTCTCGGAAGACGGGTCCGCACCCTCGTCGTCCTGCCCCGGCGCCTCGCGCGCCGTGCCGGCAGAACCTGCGCCGTCGTCGGCCATCTGTCCTTTCCGCGGCGGCGCCTCGTTTGGGCGCCGATGGCGAATATGGGGTCAGGTGCCGGGGCGAGGCAAGGGGTCGGCGGATCAGGCGTAGGGATCGGGCAATTCGAGATCCGCGAGGATGGCGATCTCCGTCGCTTCCATCAGCCCCGCCTCCGCATCCGTATCGTGCCGATAGCCCAGGAGATGCAGCGTGGCATGGACGAGAAGGTGAGCCACGTGGTCCTCGAACGGCCGCCCGTTCGCGCTCGCCTCGGCACGACAGGTCTCGAAGGCCAGCGCGATGTCGCCGAGTTCGCCCGGTTCGGGCGCCGTCGGGCTGTCGCCCGGCGCGGGGGCCGCGCGCTCCGCCGACGGGAATGACAGGACGTTGGTCGGCGCTGGCCGCTCCCTGAACTGTCCGTTGAGCGCGGCGACGCGGGTGTCGTCGGCGCCGAGGACGGCGATCCCGTAGCGCGACGGGTCATGGCCGAGATGGACGAGGGTGGCGGCGCAGGCACGCCGCGCGAGGTCGTCGAGGCCGCTCCAGCGATCGTCCTCGACGACGACCTCGACCCCGGACTCCGCGCCCGGGTCAGGCCTCATCGGCGGTGTAGGCCTCGATGATGCGGGCGACCAGACGGTGCCGCACCACGTCCTTGGCGGTGAAGTAGCTGAACGAGATGCCGTCGATGCCCGTCAGCAGCCGCTCGGCGTCGACGAGGCCGCTCGCCTGCCCGCGCGGGAGGTCGACCTGCGTGCGGTCGCCCGTCACCACCATGCGGCTGCCCTCGCCAAGCCGGGTGAGGAACATCTTCATCTGCATCGTCGTCGCGTTCTGCGCCTCGTCGAGGACGACGAAAGAGTTCGACAGCGTCCGCCCGCGCATGAAGGCCAGGGGCGCGATCTCGATCCGCTTCTCCTCGCGCAGGCGGGCAAGCTGCTTGCCCGGCAGGAAGTCGTTCAGCGCATCGTAGAGGGGCTGCATGTAGGGGTCGACCTTGTCCTCCATGGCCCCGGGCAGGAAGCCCAGACGCTCGCCTGCCTCGACCGCCGGCCGGCTGAGGACGATGCGGTCGACATGCCCCTCCATGAACATGGCGACGCCGACGGCGACCGCGAGATAGGTCTTGCCCGTTCCGGCCGGACCGATACCGAAGCAGAGCTCGCGGGCGAAGAGCGCCCGGACGTAGTCCTTCTGGGCCTCGGTCCGCGGTTCGACCAGCTTCTTGCGTGTGTGGATCTCGACGCGGCCACCCTGGAACAGCTCCATCTGATCACCGTCGCGCACGCCGGTGCCGTCGGCCGAGCGCCCCATGCGGATCGCCGCGTCTATGTCGCCGGGCTCGAGGCCGCGTCCCTGTTCGAGCCGGGCGTAGAGCGCGCGCAGGACCTCGCTCCCCCGAGGCGCCGCCTCGCCCAGTATCGCGAGGTTGTTGCCGCGGCGGGCGATCTGGACGCCCAGCCGCTCCTCGACCTGCGCCAGGTTGCGATCGTACTCGCCGCAGAGGTCGATCATCAGACGATTGTCGGGGAAGTCGACGACGACCTCGGCGGGCTCGTCTATGCCGGGCGATGTCGACGGCGCTGTCTCAGCCAAACGGCTCTCCCCCTGACTGGGTTCGGGACGGATCGTGGCGCGCCGATGCGCGCACCGCAACCGTGGCGTTCGAATGTGACGAAAGGATCACCGCCGCGGTCAGGCGACGAGCTCCCCGGCGAGCGAGTTGGGCGCCGCCGAGGTGATGCGCACGCGGCAAAGGTCGCCCGGCGCGGCGCTGCCCTCGACATGGACCGCCTGCAGGTACTCGGACTTGCCCGTCATCTGCCCCGGCATCCGGCCCGGTCGCTCGAACAGGACCCTGGTCTCGCGCCCGACCATGGCGGACTGTGCGGCCCGCTGCTGGCGCGTAAGCAGCGCCTGCAGCCTCTGCAGCCGGTCCGCCGCCGCGTCCGCAGGCACCTGCGGGCGCTCGGCGGCCGGCGTGCCGGGGCGCGGGGAGTACCTGAAGCTGAACGCCTGCGCGTAGCCCACGACCTCCACCAGCGCCAGGGTCGCGGCGAAGTCCTCCTCGGTCTCTTCGGGGAAGCCGACGATGAAGTCGCCCGACATCGCGATGTCGGGCCGCGCGGCACGGATCCGCTCGATGAGGCGGAGATAGGCGTCGGCCGTGTGCGCGCGGTTCATCCGCTTCAGTATCCGGTCCGAGCCCGACTGCACCGGCAGGTGCAGGTAGGGCATGAGTTCGGGCACCTCGGCATGCGCGGCGATCAGATCGTCGCTCATGTCGTTCGGATGGCTGGTGGTGTAGCGGATCCGGTCGAGACCGTCGATCGCGGCCAGGGCCCGGATCAGCCGGGCGAGCCCCCAGCCGCCGGCGCCGTAGGCGTTCACGTTCTGCCCCAGGAGCGTGATCTCGCGTGCGCCCGCCGCGACGAGCGACCGGGCCTCGGCCAGGACCCGCTCGGGCGGCCGGCTGGCCTCGGCCCCGCGCGTGTATGGCACCACGCAGAAGGCGCAGAACTTGTCGCATCCCTCCTGCACCGTCAGGAACGCCGCAGGCGGCGAAGATGGCCGGCGCCGGGGAAGGTGGTCGAACTTCGTCTCCTCGGGGAATTCGGTGTCAATGGCGCGGCCGCCGGCGCGGGCGCGCCGCTCGAGCTCGGGCAGGCGGTGGTAGCTCTGCGGGCCGACGACCATGTCGACGAGCGGCTGGCGTGCCACGATCTCGGCCCCCTCGGCCTGCGCGACGCAGCCCGCGACGCCGATCCGAAGGTCGGGGTTGCGCATCTTCAGCGGCTTGAGGCGCCCCAGCTCGGAATAGACCTTCTCCGCCGCCTTCTCGCGGATGTGGCAGGTGTTCAGCAGGATCAGGTCCGCCTCTTCGGGCCGGTCCGTCACCTCGTAGTCCGACAGCGCTTCGGCCATCCGATCGCTGTCGTACACGTTCATCTGGCAGCCGTAGGTCTTGATGTGGAGCTTCTTCGACATCCTGCGTCCGCCGGGTTCGGTGAGGCCGCCGCCTACATCAAGGCCGTCGCTCGCGCAACGCGGCGCGGACGCGGGGACGTTCAGGTCCGACGCAGCCGGATCACGACGTCGACGCCGACGATCTCGGCCCCCCGAGGCGCTTCGGGCAGCCGCGCGATCTGCAGTTCGTCCTTCGGCGCGTCGGTCAGGCGACCGCCATCCTCCCAGAAGAAGTGCGGATGCTCGTCCACGCGGGTGTCGAAGTAGCTCCGCGTGCCGTCGACGGTCACTTCCTGCATGAGGCCGGCATCGCAGAAGGCCCTGAGCGTGTTGTAGACCGTGGCGAGCGACACCGACGCCCCCGCCACCTGCGCGGCCGCATGGAGCCCCTCCGCTGTCACGTGACGGTCCTCGCCGTCGCCCACGAGGAGCGCGGCGAGCGACACCCGCTGCCGCGTCGGACGCAAGCCGGCGCGGCTCAGCCATTGCGTGCCGCGGTCGCGGGACGTGTCGTCGGGGCGTGACAGCGAGATCGTCATGACCCGCAATATAGGGCCGCGTTTCCCGGCGTTTCAAACGGAATGTCGCCGGGGCAGGCCGCGCGGGCCGCCGGCTTGTGCTTCCTCCGCGCCGGGTGATAGAGCTTGCGGCCATGAAAACCTTGGGGCCGACCCCGAATAATGACTGATTTTCCGGACAGTTTCGACAGGGAGGCGCTCCTGCGCTGCGCCCGCGGCGAGCTGTTCGGGCCCGGCAACCCGCAGCTTCCCGAGCCGCCGATGCTCATGGTCGACCGCGTGACCGAGATCAGCGGCGACCGCGGCCTGCACGGCAAGGGTCATGTCGTGGCGGAATACGACATCGACCCCGACCTCTGGTTCTTCGCCTGCCACTTCCCCGGTGATCCGGTGATGCCCGGCTGCCTCGGGCTCGATGCGCTGTGGCAGCTCACCGGCTTCAATCTCGGCTGGCGGGGCATGCAGGGGCGTGGCCGGGCGTTGGGCGTGGGCGAGGTCAAGTTCTCGGCGATGGTGACACCGGCCACGAAGCTCGTGACCTATCTCGTCGACTTCACCCGGGTGATCGACCGCAAGCTCAAGATGGGCATCGCCGAGGGGCGGATGCTGGCCGACGGCGAGGAGATCTACCGGGCCGACGGCCTCAAGGTCGGGCTCTTCTCGGAATGACCCGGCGCGTCGTCGTCACCGGCCTCGGGATCGTCTCGCCGATCGGCAACGACGCGGAGGAAGTCGCCGCGGCGCTCAAGGCCGGCCGCTCGGGGATCGAAGCCTCGCCCGAGATGGCCGAGCACGGCTTTCGCAGCCAGGTCGCCGGCACCCTCAAGATCGACGTGTCCGACCACATCGACAAGCGACCCCTGCGCTTCATGGGACCGGGCGCCGCCTACGCCCATATCGCGATGCGCCAGGCGATCGCCGATGCAGGGCTCGCGGACACCGAGGTGTCGGACCCGATGACCGGGCTCATCGCGGGCTCCGGGGGCCCCTCCACCTCGGCACTCTTCGAGGCGCACCGCACCGTCATCGACAAGGGCAGCCCCAAGCGCATCGGCCCCTTCGCCGTGCCGAAGTGCATGTCGTCGACGGTCTCGGCCAACCTCTCGACGGCCTACAAGATCA
>CAYMRW010000090.1:7652-8216 GCA_964392825.1 uncultured Rhodobacterales bacterium | reverse complement strand
GTCAGCGTCTCGGCCGGGGCGCCGTCGCGTCCGGCGCGGCCGATCTCCTGATAGTACGCCTCGACCCCCTTCGGCAGGTCGGCGTGCGCAACCCAGCGGATGTCGGGCTTGTCGACCCCCATCCCGAAGGCGACGGTCGCGACCACGATCAGCCCGTCCTCGGTCTGGAACGCCGACTCGACCTCACGCCGCGCCTCCGCCTCCATGCCGCCGTGGTACGCGCGGGCGGCATGCCCCGCGTCGCGGAGGGCGGCCGCCAGCGCCTCCGTCTTGGCGCGCGTGGCGCAGTAGACGATGCCGGAGCGGCCGGGACGGGCGGCGGCGAAGTCCAGGATCTGACGCCGCGGCCCGTCCTTGGGCCGGAAGGCTAGGTGGATGTTCGGCCGGTCGAAGCCGCGCAGGAAGGTCTGCGGCGCCGCCCCGTCGAAGAGCCGGGCCACGATCTCGTCCCGCGTCTCGGCGTCGGCCGTCGCGGTGAACGCGGCGAGCGGCACGCCGAGCGTCCGTCGCAGCTCGCCGATCCGCAGATAGTCGGGCCGAAAGTCGTGCCCCCATTGGCTGACG
>CAYMRW010000090.1:0-7642 GCA_964392825.1 uncultured Rhodobacterales bacterium | reverse complement strand
CAATGCGCCTCGTCCACGGCGATAAGGCCGACGCCCAGGCGCCGCAGCATGGCGAGCGTCCCGCCCGCGGCGAGCCGTTCGGGCGCGATGTAGAGGAGCCTGAGCGCGCCTGCGCGGAGCGCGTCGTGGACGGCCGCGGTCTCGTCCTCGGTGTTGGTCGAGGTCAGCGCCCCCGCGGCGACGCCTGCCTGCTGCAGCGCCCGGACCTGGTCGCGCATCAGCGCGATCAGCGGCGAGACGACGAGCGTCAGGCCGTCGCGGCAGAGTGCCGGCAACTGGTAGCAGAGCGACTTGCCACCCCCCGTCGGCATGATCGCGAGCACGTCGCGACCGGCGCACACGGCGTCCACCACCTCCTCCTGCCCGGGCCGGAAGGCGTCGAAGCCGAAGACGGTGGACAGAAGATCGCGCGCGCTCGTCATCGGGCCCGGACTTGCCACGCGCCGCGGCGCAACGGCAAGCCGCGCGGCGACAGAAGGTGAAGCGAAGGGCCCCCCCGGGGCGCCGTTCCGCGTCAGTAGACCGCGGGGGCGTTGTTGATGAGGACGATGCGGAGCGCGTAGACGGCGACGAGCGCCACGAGCGGCGCCAGGTCGAGGCCGCCGGTGTTCGGCAGGATGCGGCGGATCGGGGCGTAGAGCGGCTCGAGCAGGCGTTCGAGCCCGGTCCAGATCTGGTAGACCAGCGGCTGCCGCGTGTTCAGCACCTGGAACGAGATCAGCCAACTCATGACGACGTGCGCGATGATGATGAACCACACGATGTCGAGGATCAGCAGGATGATTTGTAGAAGCGAGGTCATCGGTGGCTCCGTCGGTCGGCGCCCGACATAGGCGCCGCCCGGAAGAGAGACAAGGGACGCAACGTCGGGGTTTGACGGGGCGGCGGCGGCACGCCACGGCCCCCGCGAAGTATCCGGTCCTGCGCCTCGCCAAGGAGTTCTGGGTCCACCGGAACGCCCCCCATCTGGGGCCCTTCGGTATCCACGTGTCCCGGCACATCTGCTGGCCGCACGACCTCGACGTCTGGCTGGAGCTGAACAACGGCCGTACGCTGACGATCTTCGATTTCGGCCGGTTCGTGCTCATCCGCCGCGTCGGCGTCGACCGGGTCCTGCGCGAGCAGGGCTGGGGCGGCACCGTCGCCGGATCCTCGGTACGCCATCGTCGCCGGATCCGGGCCTTCGACCGGTTCGAGATGCGCACCCGGCTCCTCGGGTGGGACGCACGGTTCCTCTGCGGCGAGTAGGGGCTCTGGCGGCACGGGTCGGCGCCAGCCACATCCTGCTCCGCACCGCCATCACAGACGCCCAGGGCCTTGTCGGAACCGGACGGGTCGCCGCCGCGGCGGGCATCGAACCGACCTCTCCGCCGCTGCCCGACTGGGTCGCGGCGTGGTGCGAGGCGGAGGCGCACCGCCCCTGGCCGCCGCCCCTCGGCGACGCGGTCCCCGTGCGCGCGGATAGCGGCCTTGATCGGGCGCCGACGCCTCCCTAGACGGACCCGAGGCGGGGGCGAGGATGCCATGCGGCGGCGGATCTGGGGCTGGATGATGTTCGACTGGGCCAGCCAGCCGTACAACACCCTGCTTCTGACCTTCATCTTCGCCCCCTACTTCACCAACGTCGTCGTTGGTGACGACGCGCGTGGCCAGACGCTCTGGGCCAGCATGCTCGCCGTGTCGGGGGTGCTGATCGCGGTGATGGCGCCGGTCCTCGGCGCGGTCGCCGACTCCTCGGGGCGGCGGATGCCCTGGATCGTCGCGTTCTCCGCCTTCTACGTCGCCGGCGCGTTCGCGCTCTGGTGGGCGGTGCCGACGGGCCAGAGCCACTTCTGGCTCCTCGTGGCCTTCGGGCTCGGCCTCGTGGGGCTCGAGTTCGCGACGATCTTCACGAACGCGATGCTGCCCGATCTCGGCGCGCGCGAGGACCTCGGGCGGATCAGCGGCTCCGGCTGGGCCTGGGGCTATGTCGGCGGCGTCGCGGCGCTGATCCTGATGCTGCTCTTCTTCGCCGAGAACGAGGCAGGGCGGACGTTCCTCGGCACCGCGCCCGCCCTCGGTCTCGATCCCGAGACGCGCGAGGGGACGCGCTTCGTCGGGCCGTTCACCGCCCTCTGGTACGCCGTCTTCATCGTGCCCTTCTTCCTCTGGGTGCGCGAGCCGAGGACCCGGCGTCGTCCCGCAATCTCGCGCGGTCTCGCCGATCTCTGGCAGACGCTGCGGCGGCTGCCGCAGCGGCACAGCCTCGGCGCCTATCTCGCGTCGTCGATGTTCTACCGCGACGCGCTGAACGGCATGTACACGTTCGGCGGTATCTATGCGGCCGGCGTCCTCGGCTGGTCGATCGTCGAGATCGGCGTCTTCGGCATCATCACCGCGATCTCGGGCGCGGTGTTCTCGTGGGTCGGCGGACATGCCGACAGCGCCTTCGGGCCGAAGCCGGTGATCGTCGTCTGCATCGGCATCCTCCTCGCCATGTCCGTGACGCTCGTCGGCATCACGCCGGCAAGCCTCTTCGGGGTCGCGCTGCCGCCCGGCTTCGCCGATGGCACGTTCTACTTTTGCGGTATCGTGATCGGGGCCGCAGGGGGCGCCGTGCAGGCCGCGAGCCGCACCATGATGGTGCGCCAGTCGAACGTCGCGCGCATGACCGAGGCGTTCGGCCTCTATGCCCTCGCGGGCAAGGCGACGTCGTTCGTGGCGCCGGCCTTCATCGCCCTCTCCACCGACCTCACGGGCAGCCAAAGGGCGGGAATCACGCCGATCATCGTCCTCTTCCTGATCGGTCTGGTTCTGCTAGTCTGGGTCAAACCGGACGGAGAACGAGCAGAGACATGGTCCGCCGCACCCTCGCCCTCATCCTGATCCTCTTCACCCTGCCCGCTGTCGCGCAGACCCCCGCCAAGAGCTACTTCGGGCGCGAGCAGGTGGCCTCGCCGCACGCTCCCGCGCCCCTGGGCGGCTATTCCAGAGGTTGTCTCGCGGGCGGCATGGTCCTGGCCGAGAGCGGGCCGCGCTGGCAGGCCATGCGGCTGAGCCGGAACCGCAACTGGGGCCATCCCGAGGCGATCGCCTTCATCTCGCGCCTCTCCGCCGCGGCGGCGCGGCAGCCGGGCTGGAACGGTCTCTACATCGGCGACATCTCGCAGCCGCGCGGCGGGCCGATGACCTCGGGCCATGCCAGCCACCAGATCGGCCTCGACATCGACGTCTGGCTCCGACCCGCGACCAACTTGCGCCTGACCGCGCAGGAGCGGGAGAACCTGTCGTCGGTCTCGCTGCGCCGTGCCGAGGGCGCCTACGTGAACGAATACTGGACCCGCGCGCATCACGAGATCATCAAGGCCGCCGCCAGCGATCCGGCGGTGGCTCGGATCTTCATCTTCCCGGGCGCCAAGGTGCAGATGTGCAGCGACGAACGCGGCGACCGCGCCTGGCTGCGCAAGGTGCGCCCGTGGTACGGGCACCATTACCATTTCCACGCGCGCCTGGCCTGTCCGCGCGGGGCGAGCGGGTGCGTCGACCAGGCCGCCCCGCCCCCCGGCGACGGGTGCGCCGAGGCGCAGCAATGGGTTCGCAACATCCTGAACCCGCCGCCGCCCGATCCGAACGCGCCGCCGCCGCGACAGCGGCGCGATCTGGTGCTCGCCGACCTCCCGCAGGCGTGCACGTCTATCCTTACGCGCTGATTTCCCTCGCCGCCCTGACCACCTGCGCCCCCGATCCCGGTCCCGCGGCTCTGACGGGGCGCGTGGTGGCGGACTACGATCTGTCCGTCTTCGGCGGGGTGTCCGGCCTCGATTTCGGCAGCGACGAGCGCGAGGTGACGCTGCTCCTCGACTCCGGCGTGCTGATCGAGGGGAACCTGAACCGCGATGCGGACGGGGCGCCCCTCGGGCTCCGCAGGTGGCGTCTCATCCCCGTCGAAGCCCGGCGTGAGGCGATCTTCGGCCGGCGGGGCATGGATGCCGAGGGCCTCGCCGTCGCGGGCGACGACATCTACGTCTCGCTCGAGCGGGTCCATGCCATCTGGCGTCTGAACGCCTTCGGGGAGGTGGTGGAGCGCCTGCCGCGCCCCCCGGGCGTCGACAGCCTGAGCGCCAACGGTTCGTTCGAGGCGCTCGCCGCGGCAGGCGGCGACCTTTACACCCTGCCCGAGCGCAGCCCGCGGCGCGGGGCGCCTTTCCCCGTCTGGCGCTTCGCGGACGGCGCATGGGAACGCGCCTTCACGCTGCCGCGACGCGGACGGTTCCTGGCCGTCGGCGCCGACTTCGGGCCGGACGGGTGCTTCTACCTGCTCGAACGGCGGTTCGTGCCGCCATTCTGGTTCGCGACGCGCGTGCGCCGCTTCGCGACGGCGGAGGACGCGGTCCTGGCCGAGGAGACTGTGCTCGAGACGGCGCTCGGCGTTCACGACAATCTCGAAGGCATCGCGGTCTGGCAGGACGTGGATGGGGACATCCGGATGACCATGATCTCCGACGACAACTTCTCGCGGTGGCAGGAGACCGAGATCGTCGACTACCGTGTCGCCGCCACGCTTGATTGCGGGCAGGACGGCCGCTAAGACGCCGGCCTCGTCCGCAAACGAGAGCCTCGGTCGCATGCGCCATCTCCTGCCCGGCATCCTCGCCATGGCCGCGATCGTCGTGGCCTCGAACATCCTCGTGCAGTTTCTCTTCGGCCAGTGGCTGACCTGGGGCGCGTTCACCTATCCGCTGGCCTTCCTCGTCACCGACGTGACGAATCGTCTCTACGGGCCGCAGGCGGCGCGCCGCGTGGTGCTCGCCGGGTTCGGTGTCGGGCTTCTCTGCTCGGTCGCGGGCACGCAGATTTCGGGGGAGTTCGGGCCGGTCGTGACTTGGCGCATCGCCATCGGCTCGGGGCTCGCGTTCCTGACGGCGCAACTCGTCGACGTGGCGGTGTTCGACCGGCTGCGGCGGGGGGCGTGGTGGCGCGCGCCGCTCGTCTCCAGCCTCGTCGGGGCGTCGCTCGACACGGCCATCTTCTTCACCGTTGCGTTCTCGGCGGCCCTCGTCTTCCTCGCTCCGAGCGTCGATGTCGGATGGGCCAACGCGGCGCTGCCGCTGCTCGGGGTCGGACCCGTGGCGCCGCTCTGGGTTTCGCTGGCCCTGGCCGATCTGGGCGTCAAGCTTCTGCTCGCGCTTGCGGCACTGGTGCCGTTCCGGATGCTGGTCGGGCGGGCTGCGGCAACCTTGCCGTAGATTTCCTTTGACAGCGAGGCTGCGGATACCCACCTTCCCACCTGTCCGAAACAATCAGAAAGGAGGTGGTCCAGTGTCGAGAGTGATATTGGAGAGAGAGGCCGGAACAGTCGGGGGGACCGTCGCCTGAGGGCAGCCCCTGGGGCGAGACGTCCCTGATTGGGCCTTCGGCCGTACGCGGCCGGCTCTAACTGGTCCATCTCCCAAGAGACTCGGGAAAGGGTCGCCGACGAGGCGGCCCTTTCTCCTTTTGGTCAGTTCGAGTCAGTCTCGAGCCCCGGTTTGACCACTTCGTGTCAGTATGCGGGGCAGAATGTACATGCCGCCATCCGCGCCGGAGCCCGCATGCTGCGCATCACCGACGAGATCGCGATCGAGGACTGGGAGCTCGTCGAGCAGTTCGTCCGCGCCGGTGGCCCCGGCGGCCAGAACGTCAACAAGGTCGCGACCGCGGTCGAGCTGAGGTTCGAGGCCGGGCGCTCGCCGAGCCTGCCCGAGCCGGTGAAGCGGCGCCTCCGCCGTCTCGCCGGTCGGCGCTGGACCCAGGACGGGGCCATCGTGATCCAGGTGGCCGAGACCCGCAGCCAGGCGCGCAACCGCGAGATCGCGCGGGAACGGCTCGCGGCGCTGATCCTCGAGGCGACCCGCAGGCCGAAACGCCGCGTGCCGACGCGGCCGACCCTAGGCTCGCGCCGCCGCCGGCTCGATACCAAGAAACAGCGGGGCGCGGTCAAGGCGCTGCGCGGCCCGGTCGACCACGACTAGGACCGATCGCTCCCGGGAGCGCGCACAAGCGTGGCCATATCGGTCGCCCGCTGCGCGGCACAGGCGACCGGGCTAAGGGGGTGGTGAAACGCGCGGCGTCGATTTCCCGGGCGTACCCGGCCATTCCCGTGCCGTCCCGGGTCCGGGGGGGGGGCATCCGCGCAGGGCAGGGGGGGCTGTCAGATCGCGGGCGGATGCGGCCGGATGCAGCCTGCGATCTGCGGCGCGGGATCGGTCTCGGCTGGGCATCACGCCGCAAACGGACGCGACGCTCACCCTCGCAGGCCGCGCGCCTCCCTCCGGCCGGCGCCGTGCCGTGTTCCGCGCTTCGGAGGGGATGTCGAGGGTCAACGGCGGCGGGGGGCGAGGGTCACGCGGTCAGCACGTCGGCGGCCGGGGCATCGAGGCTCCAGATCAGACCCTCCTCCGACGTCTCCACATCGACCCGGCCACCAAGCGCGGCCGCCACGAAGTCGCGAATGATGTGCGTGCCGAAGCCCGGCTCGGCGGCGTCGCCGGACGGTCGGCCGCCGTCCTCGCGCCAGACCATCCGGAACCGCGATCCCTCGCGCGACCAGCTGACCGAAACGGTGCCGCGTTCGTTCGACAGCGCGCCGTGCTTCATCGCGTTCGTCAGCAGCTCGTAGAGCGCCATGCCGATCGCCTCGGCGACATCGGACCGCACGACCGCCGTCGGACCGGAGAGCGTCAGCCGCCGGTCGAGGTCGTCCCACGCCGGGGCGAGCTGCGACCGGCAGAGGGCGCGCAGATCGACGCCCCCGATGGTCTCGTTCGCCAGCGTCTGCGATGCCGCGAGGCTGCGCAGCCGGCCGATCAGCTCGGCCCGGAACTCTTCGATCGGGCCCGGACGCATCAGGCGGACCAGCGAGGCGACGACGGCCAGGTGGTTCTTGAGCCTGTGCTGCATCTCCCCCGCGATGGTGTTGAGCCGCTCCTGCGCCTCGACCTCGGCCGTGGTGTCGATCAGCGTGCCGACGGCGCGGCGTTTCGGTCGCCCCTCGGCGTCGGGGTCGACGTAGACGCAGCCCCGGTCGCGCACCCAGATCGCCCTGCCGTCGCTCCGCAAGAGCTTGTGGCGCATGTCGTAGGGCCCGGGACGCGCCATGGCGTCCTGCATCCGCCGCAGCGAGGCGTCGCGCTCCTCAGGATGGACGCGGCTCGCGATCATGCCGAAGTCGACCGCCATCTGCGGGGCGTCGAAGCCCAGGATCTCGCCGATGCCGATACCCCAGACGCCCTCGAGGCGATCGATGTCGAACTCGTAGATGCCGACGCCCGAGGCGACGCAGGCGCGCCTGAGACGCTCGGCCTCGGCCTCGTCTAGAAATGGCAGGGGGGAGGTCTGGATGGCCCCGTTCGGCATGTTCCGCTCCTTGTCGGAACCAGACTACCGGGATCCGGCCGGCGCGTCAGCCCGGCCGGCGCGGCACCGTTCGGGCCCGGCCGTCAGACCAGCACCTCGAGCGGCTGCTGGGCGCCGACGCCGAAGACGCGCTTGTAGCGCTCGACCTCGCCGGAGGGCCCCATGGCCTTCAGCGGGTTGTCGGACAGCTTGACGGTCGGCCGCCCCTCGGCCGCGACGGCCTTGCAGACGAGGCTGAACGGGGCCAGCGCGTCGCCCGCGACGAGGC
>CAYMRW010000089.1:6795-8234 GCA_964392825.1 uncultured Rhodobacterales bacterium | reverse complement strand
CTCGAGATCCGCGCCACCAAGCCGATGGCGAACGGCCGCGACCTGGCGCGCGCCTACTCGCCCGGCGTGGCGGAGGCGTGCCTCGAGATCAAGGCCGACGCGCAGAACGCGGCACGCTACACGTCGCGGGGCAACCTCGTCGCCGTCATCTCGAACGGTACCGCGGTCCTCGGCCTCGGCAACATCGGGGCGCTGGCGTCGAAGCCGGTGATGGAAGGCAAGGCGGTCCTCTTCAAAAAGTTCGCCAACATCGACTGCTTCGACATCGAGGTGTCCGAGACCGACCCGGAGAGGCTCGCCGACATCGTCTGCGCCCTCGAGCCGACGTTCGGCGCCATCAATCTCGAAGACATCAAGTCGCCCGACTGCTTCGTCGTCGAGCGGCTGTGCCGCGAGCGGATGAACATCCCGGTCTTCCACGACGACCAGCACGGCACCGCCATCGTCGTCGGCGCCGCCGCGACGAACGCGCTCCACGTCGCCCGGAAGTCGTTCGGGGACATCAAGGTGGTCTCGACCGGAGGCGGCGCCGCCGGGATCGCCTGCCTCGACATGCTCCTGAAGCTCGGCGCGCGGCGCGAGAACGTCTGGCTCTGCGACCTGCACGGCCTCGTCCACGAGGGGCGGCAGGAGGACATGACCGAGCAGAAGGCCGCCTACGCCCAGCCGGGCGGCCCCCGGACGCTGGGGGAGGTGATTGGGGGCGCCGACATGTTCCTCGGGCTCTCGGGCCCGAACGTTCTGAAGCCCGAGATGGCGGCGGCGATGGCGGCGCGGCCGATCATCTTCGCGCTCGCCAATCCGACGCCCGAGATCGACCCGGATCTCGCCCGCGAGGTCGCGCCCGAGGCGATCATCGCCACGGGGCGGTCGGACGTGCCGAACCAGGTGAACAACGTCCTGTGTTTCCCGTTCATCTTCCGCGGCGCCCTCGACGTCGGCGCGACCACGATCAACGACGAAATGGAGCTCGCCTGCATCGACGGCATCGCTCGCCTGGCCCGCCAGACGACCAGCGCCGAGGCGGCGGCGGCCTACCAGGGCGAGCGGCTGAGCTTCGGACGCGACTACCTGATCCCCAAGCCGTTCGACCCGCGCCTCATGGGCGTCGTCGCAAGCTCGGTCGCGCGCGCGGCGATGGAGACCGGCGTCGCCACCCGCCCCATCGACGACATCCTGGCCTACAAGCGCCAGCTCGACGGATCGGTGTTCAAGTCGGCGATGCTGATGCGGCCGGTGTTCGAGGCGGCGTCGACCGCCGAGCGGCGCATCGTCTTCGCCGAGGGCGAGGACGAGCGTGTTCTGCGCACCGCCCACGCCATGCTCGAGGAGACCACCGACAAGCCCATCCTGATCGGCCGGCCCGAGGTGATCGAGATGCGGATCGAGCGAGCCGGCCTGCAGTTCCGCATCGGCACCGACTTCGACCTCGTGAACCC
>CAYMRW010000089.1:0-6719 GCA_964392825.1 uncultured Rhodobacterales bacterium | reverse complement strand
CGAGGAGGCCGACAGCCTGATCTGCGGCACCTTCGGCCAGTACCTCTGGCATCTGAACTACGTGCGCCAGATCCTCGGCACCGAGAAGCTGCACCCGGTCGCCGCGCTTAGTCTCATGATCCTCGAGGACGGGCCGCTCTTCATCGCCGACACGCAGGTGCATCCCGAGCCCACGCCCGAGCAGATCGCCGAGACGGTGGAGGCTTCGGCCCGGCACGTCCGCCGCTTCGGCCTCGAGCCGAAGGTCGCGATGTGCTCGCACAGCCAGTTCGGCAACCTCGACTGCGACACCGGACGGCGGATGCGCGGGGCGCTCGCCATCCTCGACGGCCAGCCGCGCTCCTTCGCCTACGAGGGCGAGATGCATGCCGACGCCGCCCTCGACGAGGAGTTGCGACGGCGGATCTTCCCGGACAGCCGTTTCGAGGGGGCGGCCAACGTTCTCGTCTTCGCCAACACCGACGCCGCCTCGGGCGTGCGCAATGTGTTGAAGACGCGGGCGGGCGGCCTCGAGGTGGGGCCGATCCTCATGGGCATGGGCAACCGCGCCCACATCGTGACGCCGTCGATCACGGCGCGCGGGCTCCTCAACATCAGCGCCCTCGCCGGGACGCCCGTCGCGCACTACGCATGAGGTTCTGATGCCCGCTGGTGCCGCGCTGCCGGGCAGGCCGACAGCGCAGCGGGTGCATCACTTCTTGCCGGTCTTGCCGCCCGACTTCTGCGGCTTGTCCTTCTTGTCGGCCATGGCCGTTCGACCTCATGAAAGCGGGGGCTGAATGCCCCAGCGAGGCGAGTAGATGGCCGAGCCTCGGGCTGCGGCAAGCACCGCCACAAAACGTGATCGCGTGCGTCCTTCTTGCGCGGCCCTGGTGCCCTGCGTAACACCGAGACCGAGCAGGGAGGGACACGGGACATGAGCTACGCTGAGACCTACGCGCGCTGGGAGGCCGACCCCGAGACGTTCTGGATGCAGGCGGCGCAGGCGATCGACTGGGTCAAGCCGCCCTCAAAGGCGCTCTTCGACGAGCGTGCCCCCCTCTACGAATGGTATGCCGACGGAGAACTGAACGGCTGCTGGAACGCCGTCGACCGGCATGTCGAGGCGGGGCACGGCGACCGCACCGCGATCATCTGGGACAGCCCGGTGACGGGGAAGAAGGTGCGGATCTCCTATGCCGAACTCCGCGACCGGACGGCTCGGCTGGCCGGCGGTTTCGCCCGCGCCGGCGTCGGCAAGGGCGACCGCGTCGTCATCTACATGCCGATGGTGCCCGAAGCGGCGGTCGCGATGCTGGCCTGCGCACGGATCGGGGCCATCCATTCCGTCGTCTTCGGCGGCTTCGCCGCGGACGAGTTGGCCAAGCGCATCGACGATGCCCAGCCGAAGGCCGTCATCGCGGCCTCCTGCGGCGTCGAACCAGGGCGCACGGTGCATTACAAGCCGCTTCTCGACGCGGCCATCGAGACCGCCCACCACAAGCCCGACCTCTGCGTCGTCTTCCAGCGCGAGGAGGAGCC
The DNA here is from genome assembly GCA_964392825.1 of uncultured Rhodobacterales bacterium. Classification (GTDB taxonomy): domain Bacteria; phylum Pseudomonadota; class Alphaproteobacteria; order Rhodobacterales; family Rhodobacteraceae; genus Roseitranquillus. The sequence goes on along the minus strand of CAYMRW010000089.1, from coordinate 5,198 downwards.
GGCGGAGCTCGGTCCGCGCGACCACGACTGGGATGCGTTCCAGGACGGGGCGGAGCCCGCGGACTGCGTTCCGGTCGCCGGCAACCACCCCGCCTACATCCTCTACACGAGCGGCACGACCGGACAGCCCAAGGGTGTCGTGCGCGCGACCGCCGGCCATCTCGTCGCCCTCGACTGGACGATGGGCGCGATGTACGGCGTCGAGCCCGGCGAGACGTTCTGGGCCGCGAGCGACGTCGGTTGGGTCGTCGGCCACAGCTACATCGTCTACGCGCCGCTTGTGCACGGCTGCACCACGGTGATCTTCGAGGGCAAGCCCGTCGGCACGCCCGACGCCGGGACCTACTGGCGCATGATCGAGGAGTACCGGATCGACGTCCTCTTCACCGCGCCGACGGCGCTCCGCGCCATCAAGCGCGAGGACCCCCTGGGCAAGCTCGAGGGGCAGTACGACCTGTCGAGCCTCAGGACGCTGTTCCTCGCCGGCGAGCGCGCCGACCCCGACACGATCGAATGGGCGGCACGCATGCTCAGGATCCCCGTGATCGACCACTGGTGGCAGACGGAGACCGGATGGACGATCGCCGGCAACCCGATGGGGCTCGGCCAGGTGCCGGTGAAGATCGGCAGCCCGGCGGTGCCGATGCCGGGATACGACATCCGCGTTTTGGGCGAGGACGGGGGCGAGGTCGCGCCGGGGCAACTCGGCGCCATCGCCATCCGCCTGCCCCTGCCGCCGGGCACGCTGCCGACGCTGTGGAACGCCGACGAGCGGTTCCGGAAGAGCTATCTCGAGACGTTCCCTGGGCACTACGAGACTGGGGACGCGGGCTACATCGACGAGGACGGCTACGTCTGGATCATGGCGCGCACGGACGACGTCATCAACGTCGCCGGCCATCGCCTGTCGACCGGCGCGATGGAGGAGGTGATCGCCGCCCACCCCGAGATCGCCGAGTGCGCCGTCGTCGGCATCTCCGATCCGCTCAAGGGTCAGCTGCCCATGGGGTTCCTGTGCCTGAACGCCGACTGCACCAAGCCCGACGACGCGATCGTGCGCGAGGCGGTGACCCTCGTGCGCGAGCATATCGGTCCGGTCGCCGCCTTCCGCCACGCCATCGTCGTGCAGCGCCTCCCGAAAACCCGATCGGGCAAGATCCTGCGGCGGACCATGGCGGCAATCGCCGACGGCGAGAAACCCGTCGTTCCGGCCACGATCGACGATCCCGCGATCCTCGACGAGATCCGGGAAGCGCTGGCCTCGTCACGGCCGGGCCCCGACAAAAAAGCGATGGATAAGGCCGTCACACCCGGATAGGTTGTACCGCGAGCGGCATGCCCGGTGGGCGGCAGTACGGTCTCCGGCTGCCGACACCTATATGACACGTATCGGGGTATGGCCGCGGAAGGGACGTGACCGGCGAAATGCAGGCTACTCGACATTCGCGCCATGTGCCTCGCATCTCGGGCATCCCGTCCCTGCCGCGGGCGGGCGGCGCCATGCGCGTCGGCGTGCGGATCGCACGCACGGCCGATGCGGCGAGGCGATCCTTCCCTAGTTGCCTCCGATGGCCGGACGATGCGTCTTGCAGACCCCTGCCCTCGTCGATGGACCGCGATCGGGGCGCCTTCGCGCCCGGCCGGGGGGCAGCGCCCGGCCGGCGGCGGACGATCGGCGTCAGGGAACGCTCGGGACAGCCGGTGGTCCCGGCGCGGCGGACACCGAGGCGGGCAGCCCGGGACAGAAGATGCGCGGCCTCCATGGCGCTTGGCAGGACGCCGGATATCCTGATGCGGGATGGCTGAGGGAGACCGCCTCCTGATCGTGGAGGACACCCCGAGCCTGCAGGCGCTCTACAAGGGAATACTCGGCCGCGCGGGCTACGCGACCGAGATGGCAGGCACGGCGGCGGAGGCGCGCGATGCCTACGCGCGGACGATGCCGCGCGTCGTCCTGATGGACCTCTCGCTTCCGGACGGAGACGGCGTGGAGCTGATCCGGGAGCTTCTCGCGATCGATCACAACGCCCGGTTCATCGTGGTCACCGCGGACGGAACGGTGCACCGCGCCGTCGACTCGATGCGGGCCGGCGCCAGCGAGTTCCTCGTGAAACCGTTCGACGCGGAGCGGCTGCTGCACGCGGTCCGCGTCGCCCTCGACAGCATGCCGCGGCAGAAGCGGACGGGCGCCGTCACCGAAAGGCTCGTGGGAACGAATGCGGGCGGCTTCATCGGGTCGAGCGCCGGCATCGCGCGCGTGCTCGAGACGATCGAGGCCGTCAGTCAGTCGATGGCGCCGGTCTTCGTCACCGGCGAGAGCGGCACCGGCAAGGAGCTCTGCGCGCGCGCGCTCCACGCGACGTCGCCCCGCGCCGAGGGGGCGTTCGTGCCGGTGAATTGCGGCGCGGTGTCGCCCAACCGGCTCGAGATCGAGCTCTTCGGCGAGGATCCGGGCACGCGGTCCGGCCCGGCCAAGCGCGGCGCCGCCGCGATCGCCGACGGCGGCACCCTCTTTCTCGACGAGGTCTGCGAGCTGGCCCCGGCGGTGCAGGTGGCGCTGCTTCGCTTCCTGCAGACCTCGCAGATCCTGCCGCTCGGTGCGAGCGAGCCGCAACGGGTCGACGCGCGGATCATCGCGGCAACCAACCGGGATCCCGAGGCGATGATCGCCGAGGGGCGTCTGCGCCAGGATCTCTTCTACCGGCTTCACGTCGTGCCGATCTGGATGCCTCCCCTGCGCGATCGCGGCGACGACGTGCTCGAGATCGCCGAGGCGCTCCTCGTCCGGTTCAACGCCACCGAAAAGCGGAATTTCGTGGGACTGTCGGACGAGGTGAAGGACGTGTTCCGTCGCTACGCCTGGCCCGGCAACATCCGTCAGCTCGGCAACATCCTGTGGAACGTGATGCTGCTCAACAACGCGAGCCACGTGACGACGGACATGCTGCCCCCTGCCCTCATGCAGCCCTGTCAGGCCGCCCCGGCCGATGCGGACGCGGCCGCACGCGCGGCCGATCCCTACGACGCGATGACGCTTGCGGAGGCCGAGCGTAGGTTGATCGAAAGCGCGATCGCCCGGGCCGGCGGCTCGATCCCCAAGGCTGCCCGGGCGCTCGACGTCTCGGCCTCGACGATCTACCGCAAGAAGGCGGCGTGGGACGCGCGCGACGGCGGCTGAAACTCACCGGCAGATGCCGTCGGTCTCGATCTCCGCATGCGGCACCGCAATGCCGGCCCGCGGCACCGCGCTGTCCGCCAGCGCACCGGGAAACACGTCGTCGACCAACGCGTGGATCTCGCGGGTGCGCGGCGCCGCGGGATCGAGGGCCCGGCAGCAGACGAACTCCTCCACCAGGATGCCCTGCTGCTCCCAGCCGTAGCTGAGAAACGCGCGGCTGGTGTCGATCTCGACGAGGTAGGGGTCGTCGGCCTCGACGTGCTCGAACGCGGCAAGGAGCGGGGCGTAGCCGGTGCTGCGGCGGCTCTGCCACTGCCAGACGTGGACGAGCTCGTGGGCGAGCCGCATGGCGTCGCGGAGATCGAGCCGGTGGGGATAGTCGGGCGCGAAGTCCTCGGCCCAGACCTCGCGGCTGAAGAACATCCGCTCGCCGAGGACGAAGGCCGCGAAGACGCCCGGAACCCGTTCCGCGCGGGGCGGATACAGCCGCTCGCGGCAGGTCGTGCGGGGCCGGACCGGCAGCGTCGTCGGCACTAGCGCCGAGGCGGCACCGCGGTGGACGGCGACCCGCTCGAGGGCGACCGCGTCGCCGACGACGGTCCGGGCGAAGTCGCGCTCCGCCTCGGTGAGCGGCCGCGCGGCGCAGGCGCCGAGGAGGAGGACGCCGAGGATCGCCACGCAGGGCCGCATCTGCCGCCGTTCAGACCCCAAACCCGACGGCATACATCAGGTGAACTGCTCCTGGATGAGCCGTTCCTCAAGGCCGTGGCCCGGGTCGAACAGGATACGGTGCGCAACGGTGTCCTCGCTCTCGATCTCGACCGACAGCACGTTGCGGTGCGAACGACTGTCGGCATCGGCCATTACCGGCCGCTTCACCGGGTCGAGCACGTCGAAGCGGACCCGCGCCGACTTGGGCAGGAGCGCGCCCCGCCAGCGGCGGGGGCGGAACGCCGCCATCGCCGTCAGCGCCAGCACGTCCGAGCCGATCGGCAGGATCGGCCCGTGCGCGGAGTAATTGTAGGCCGTCGAGCCCGCAGGCGTGCTGACGAGCGCCCCGTCGCAGACGAGCTCGGCCAGCCGGACCTTGCCGTCGACGCTGATGCGCAGCCGCGCCGCCTGCGGCCCTGCCCGCAGGAGCGACACCTCGTTGATCGCGAGCGCCCGGCCGACGATGCCATCGGTACCCTCGGCCCGCATCGCCAGGGGGTTTATGACCTCCTCCTCCGCCCGCTCGAGGCGTCCGATGAGGTCGGCGGGGTCGTACTCGTTCATCAGAAAGCCGATGGTGCCGCAGTTCATGCCGTAGACCGGCACGTCGAGGTCCATCGTCCCGTGCAGCGTCTGCAGCATGAAGCCGTCGCCGCCGAGGGCGACGATCACGTCCGCCTCCTCGGGCCGGACGTCTCCGTAGCGGCGCACGAGCGCCGCCTGCGCCGCCTGCGCCGCCTCCGCCTCGCTCGCGGCGAAATGGATCGCGGCGACGGTGAGCTGCGGCTCGCGGATCATCTCGTTCGGCATCGCGGTCACGATGCGCGCGCCGGGCCGCAATGCCAACCGGGAATGCCGCGGACGGGCCGCGGGCCGGAGCGGACGGCCCCGCCTTGGTGATGCGGCCGGCGCGGGTTATGTCGCGGCAGACCGACTCGCGCGACGAGCGGCGGGGGGACGACCGCAACTGGAGGGCCAGACCGTGAATGCGCCACATCGAGACGACGGTTTCTTCAATCAGGGCCTCGCGGCACGGGACCCCGAAGTGTTCGACGCCGTCGAGCGGGAACTCCTGCGCCAGCGCAACGAGATCGAGCTGATCGCGTCGGAGAACATCGTCTCGCGCGCCGTGATGGAGGCGCAGGGGTCGGTTCTGACCAACAAGTACGCCGAAGGGTATCCCGGGCGGCGCTACTACGGCGGCTGCGAGTGGGTCGACATCGCCGAGACGCTCGCCATCGACCGGGCCAAGCAGCTCTTCGACTGCGGGTTCGCGAACGTCCAGCCGAACTCGGGCAGCCAGGCGAAC
>CAYMRW010000088.1:0-8287 GCA_964392825.1 uncultured Rhodobacterales bacterium | reverse complement strand
GTCATCAACGACGAGAACCAGGCGCTGACCCGCTGGCAGGCGGACGAGGTCGACTGGACGCAGATCCCCGCCGGCCAGTTCCCGCGCCTCGAGCAGGAGTACCCCGACGCCGCGACGAGCGTGCCCGAGCTCTGCAGCTACTACTACGTCTTCAACCATTCCGAGACCGGGCACGAGGCGCTCAAGGACCCGCGGGTCCGCCAGGCGCTGAGCCTCGCGCTCGACCGCGACGTCATCGTCGAGAACATCATGGCCGGCGGTCAGCCCGCGGCCTACACCTTCACGCCGGGCGCCACCGCCGGCTACACACCGCCCGACGTCGAGCTTGCCGCCATGACGCAGGCGGAGCGCGACGAGATGGCGAAGTCGCTGATGCAGGAGGCGGGCTACGACGCGGGCGACGCCCCGACCTTCGAGCTCATCTACAACACGTCCGAGGCGCACAAGAAGATCGCCATCGCCGCGAGCCAGATGTGGAAGCAGAAGCTGGGGGTCGAGACGACGCTCGCCAACCAGGAGTGGACGACGTACCTGACCGCGCGCGGCAACCAGGAGTTCGACATCGCCCGCGCCGCGTGGTGCGGCGACTACAACGAGGCATCGACCTTCGTCGAGCTGTTCACCAGCGCGTCCGAATACAACGATGGCAAGTACGCGAACCCCGAGATCGACGCGCTGTTCGAGGAGGCCGCGACCAGCGACGATCCCGAACAGCAGTACCAGGAGATCGAGCGCCTCGCCGCCGAGGACGCGGCGCTCATCCCGATCTACTGGTACACCAACGCCTTCATGCTGGATCCGAAGATCAAGGGCTGGCCCTACGAAAACGTGCAGCAGACGGGCTACACCAAGGATCTCTACCGGGTCGCCGAGTGAGGAGTGGGCCCCGGGGTACGTCTCCCCGGGGCCCATCTGAGCCATGAGAGGCTACATCGCCCGCCGCCTGCTGATCGCGATCCCCACGCTGCTGATCCTCGTGGTGATCTGTTACGTGCTCATGTTCGCCGCCCCCGGCGGACCCTTCACCTCGGAACGCCCGCTGCCGCCCGCGGTCATGGCCAACATCGAGGCGCAGTACGGCCTCGACCAACCGATGTGGAAGCAGATCGTCGACTACGTCGTCGGCATCGTCACCCGCTTCGATTTCGGGCCGTCCTTCGCCTACACCGACCGCGACGTGAACGACATCATCGCCCAGGGCTTTCCGGTCACGCTGACCTACGGCACGATCTCGTTCATCCTGGCGTCGCTCGTCGGCATCGCGCTCGGCGTCGCCGCGGCGGTGCGGCACAACACCGTGCTCGACTACATCGCCGTCGGGGTGACGTTCTCGGCGCAGGCGCTGCCGAACTTCGTCATGGCGCCGATCCTCGTCATCATCTTCACCTGGCAGCTCGGCTGGCTGCCGGGCGGCGGCTGGGCCGGCGGCCAGTGGGAGTACCTGGTGATGCCGGTGATCGCGCTCGCCACGTCCTACATGGCGTCGATCGCGCGCATCACCCGCTCGTCGATGCTCGAGACGCTGAACCAGAACTTCGTCCGCACCGCCCGCGCCAAGGGCCTGCCCGAGCGCGAGGTGATCTGGCGCCACGCCATGAAGCCCGCGATGCTGCCGGTGGTCAGCTACCTCGGGCCCGCCTTCGTCGCCATGATCACAGGCTCGGTGGTGATCGACCTCTACTTCTCGACCGGCGGCATCGGGCAGTTCTACGTCCTGTCGGCGCTCAACCGCGACTACGCGGTGATGCTCGGGGTCACCATCCTCTACGGGGTGCTGACGATCCTGTTCAACCTTCTGGCCGACGTCGCCTACGCCTGGCTCGATCCCAAGATCCGGTACTGACCCATGCAGCACGCCGCACAGACCGCCCGGGAGCTCGAGAACGAGCGCATCGCCGAACGCCTCGCCGAAGCGGAAAGCGTCAGGGGGCGCTCGCTCTGGCAGGATGCTATGGAGCGGTTCTTCCGCAACAAGGCCGCCACCGGCGCGCTGGTCGTCCTCGCGCTCGTGCTCCTCTTCACCATCGTCGGGCCGTTCTTCGCCCAGTGGTCGAACGAGGAGATCGACTGGGCGCTCATGGGCGACATCGCGGGGCAGGGCGCGCCGTCGATCGCGACCGGGCACTACTTCGGCCTCGACGAGCTCGGCCGCGACCTCTACGCGCGCACGATCCAGGCCACCCGCACCTCGCTGATCGTGGGCGTCATCGGTGCGCTGGTGGCGGTCGTCATCGGCACGCTCTACGGCGCCATCTCGGGCTTCGTCGGCGGCTGGGTCGACAACGCGATGATGCGCACCGTCGATATCCTCGTGTCGATCCCGTACATGTTCATCATCATCCTGCTGATGGTGATGTTCGAGCGGTCGTTCCTGATGCTGTTCATCGGCATCGGCGTCGTCTCGTGGCTCGACATGAGCCGGATCGTCCGCGGCCAGACCCTCTCGTTGAAGAACCGCGAGTTCGTCGAGGCGGCGCATGCCGCGGGCGTGCCCTGGTTCACCATCGTCACCCGCCACATCGTGCCGAACCTGCTCGGCGTCGTCGCGGTCTTCGCGACGCTGCTGGTGCCGCAGATGATCCTCGTCGAGAGCTTCATCTCGTTCCTCGGCCTCGGCATCCAGGAGCCCAACACCTCGCTCGGCCAGCTCATCTCGCAGGGGGCGGGAACGATCACCTACGGAACGCTTTGGCAGCTGATGTTTCCGCTCGTCTTCTTCCTGCTCGTCATCATCTCGCTCTTCTTCGTCGGCGACGGCCTGCGCGACGCCCTCGACCCCAAGGACCGCTGATGCGCGCGGCGAGGGCACGGCTACATCTGCGGCACTCGCGTTCCGGCGCGGGCATGGGCGACGGTGAGGGCGATGCGCTTGGCCCGCGTCGGTTGCGTCTTCGCTTTCGCGATCCAGCGCAGCACGTTGCGCCGGTAGGACGGAGCGGCGGAAGCGAACGCCACCGTGGCGTCGGCCGCGTCCAGGGCCGTCTCGAGATCGTCGGGCACGACCAGGGCATCGACGTCGGGCAGGGCGTCCCAGGTGCCGATGGCCCGGGCGTGGGCGACTGCGGCGCGGCCCCGCGGGCGCATCCGCCCCTCGGCCTCGAGCCGATCCGCGCGGCGGCGATAGCTCTCGGTCCAGACCTGCTGTCGGCGCGGCGAGATCAACTGCATGGTCCGGGCGTCGTCGAGCCGCCGTCGCACCCCGTCGACCCAGCCATGCGCGATCAGCGCGTCGAGGACCTCCTCGCGCGACACGTAGGGGGTCCCGGCGTGCTTCTTGTAGGTTACCAGCCAGACGCTGCCGCCCCGCTGGTCGTGGGCCTCGAGCCACGTGCGGAGAGCGTCGGCGCTGGCGATCTCGACACGCGGGAACCGGTCGGGGCCGGTCATGCGGAGGGCGGTCCGGCCCGGGTCACGGCAAGCGATCCCGCCTCCCGCGGGAGACCATGGGTCCCGGTCCAGATCGCCGGGCGAGGCGCGGGGCAGGTCGCCCCGGCAGCGAGGGGGGACGCCTGATGGCGCTGTTCGAGGTCCGGGATCTGAGCGTCCTCTTCGAGACGCCCGACGGCGAGGTCGAGGCGGTGCGGAACGTCGACTTCGACATCGCCGAGGGCGAGTGCCTCGGCATCGTCGGCGAGAGCGGGTCGGGCAAGAGCCAGACCTTCATGGCGGTCATGGGCCTTCTTGCCGAGAACGGCCGTACCACGGGGTCCGCCCGCTTCGGCGGGCGCGAGATGCTGAACGTGCCGATGGCCGAGCTGAACCGCATCCGCGGCCACGAAGTCTCGATGATCTTCCAGGACCCTCTGACGGCGCTGACCCCGCACCTGCGCATCGGCGACCAGATGCGCGAGGTCCTGCACCTGCACAAGGGGGTCAGCGGTCGCGACGCCCGGCGCCGGTGTCTCGACTGGCTCGACCGCGTGCGCATCCCCGAGGCGGAGCGGCGGCTCGACCAGTTCCCGCACGAGCTTTCAGGCGGCATGCGCCAGCGGGTGATGATCGCCATGGCGATGCTCTGCTCGCCGCGGCTGCTCATCGCCGACGAGCCCACGACGGCGCTCGACGTCACCGTGCAGGCCGACATCCTCGACCTCATGGTCCGGCTTCAGCACGAGGAGGGGACGTCGATCGCGCTCATCACCCACGACATGGGCGTCGTCGCCCGCATGTGCGACCGCATCCAGGTCATGCGCCTCGGTCAGTACGTCGAGGAGGGCACGGCCGAGGACATCTTCTACCGCCCGCAGCACGAGTACACCCGCATGCTGATCGACGCGATGCCGCGGATCGACAGCCCGCAGGAGGCGGCGCCGCTCACGGGCGAGGGCGACTTCCTGCACGTCCGCGACATGCAGGTGCATTTCCCGGTCAAGATCGGCGGCGGTATCATTCCGAAGACCATTCCGCTCAAGGCCGTCGACGGCGTCTCGTTCGACGTCGTCCCCGGCGAGACGCTGGGCATCGTCGGGGAATCGGGCTGCGGCAAGTCCACACTGGCGCGTGCCGTGCTGCAGCTCATCCCGCCGACCGACGGGCGCGTCACCTGGCTCGGCCAGCCCCTGAACGAGCTCGGCCGGCGCGAGCTGACGCGGGCGCGCAGGGACCTCCAGATCGTGTTTCAGGATCCGCTGGCGAGCCTCGACCCGCGCATGACCATCGCCGCCTCGATCTCCGAGCCGCTCAAGACCTTCCAGCCGGGCCTGACGCGGCAGCAGCGGCGGATGGAGGTCATCGAGATGATGGACCGCGTCGGACTCGATCCGAAGATGATCAACCGCTACCCGCACGAGCTTTCGGGCGGGCAGAATCAGCGCGTCGGCATCGCCCGCGCGATGATCAACCGGCCGAAGCTCATCGTCTGCGACGAGGCGGTGTCGGCCCTCGACGTGTCGATCCAGGCGCAGGTCGTGGCGCTCCTCAAGGAGCTGCAGGCCGAGTTCGGCATGTCGATGCTGTTCATCAGCCACGACCTCAGCGTGGTGCGCGACATCAGCCACCGGATCATGGTCCTCTATCTCGGGCGCATCGTCGAGCTGGCCGACCGTGACGCGATCTACGACGACGCCCGCCACCCCTACACCCGCTCGCTGATCTCGGCCGTCCCCGTGCCGGACCCCAGGGTCGAGCGCACGCGCGAGCGGCTGAAGCTCCCGGGCGAACTGCCCTCGCCCCTCGATCCCGATGCCGCCTACCGGTTCCTGCCGTCGCGGCGGGGGACGGGCCCGCTGCCGGCGCTCGAGGAGGTGGAGCCCGGACACTGGGTCGCCGAACACGACCCGATGGAGGTCATCATGGCCCAGGACCGGCCCCGCGCCCGCGCCGCCGGCTGAGCAAGAGAACGCCTTTCCAAGGACCTCGTCCGGAACACCCCCCGCTGCCGGACGTTGATGCAGGCTGACACCGTTTTATGATGACGGTTCTGAAACTGGCTGAAGGGAGGCCAATCGATGTTTGATACCAAGAAGACCCTGATGGGTGCCGCGATCGCCGGAATGCTGGCGCTGGCGCCGATGGCCGGCGTCGCGCAGGAAGACCAACTCCGCGAGGCGCTCGAGGCCGAGATGATCGAGATCGGCATGGACTCGACCGAGATCGAGAAGCTGGAAGGCGCCGATCTCCCGACGCTGCAGGAAATCGAGGCGATTCTCGCCGGCGAAGGCTCCGAGCAGACGAAGGCCGATCAGGTCTCGGCAGCTCTGGGCGGCATGTAAGGCTTGCCCCGTCCGGCAGCGCCGAAAGGCGCTGCCGCTTCTCCGACCTCACGACCGCGGGCGGCGCGAGCGGTCGGGTTCCGAGGCTAGAACCGCCAGACGAACGAGCGCCTGAGCCCGACGCGGACCTCCGTCCGGTCATCCGCACCGACGCCGACGATCGGACTGTCGCCGGCATCGCCCTGGAACTGCTCCCACTTCGCGGCACCCTCGAGCCACCAGCGCTCGCTCAGCCGATAGGTCGCGATCACCTCGACACCGGCGCTGACCAGTCCTGCATCGGGGTCGAAGGCATCGAGCCCGCTTCGGGCGCTCTCGGCCGACGACACGCCGAAATACGTGTCGACGTAGTTGTCGGACCCCACCAGCACGCGGGGACCGACCCGTATCGCCAGTCGGTCCGTCGGACGCGCGACGTAGAACAGGCGTGCCTCCCCGACCCACGCGTCGCTGCCGCCCAGGCCGTAGCGGACATCCGCGATGGCCTCGACGTTCGGCCAGGCGTAGCCGACACCGCCCCCGATCTCGAGCGTGCCGTCGATGTCGTCGAGCCCGCGGATGTCGTCATGCTCGCTCGAGTCGCGCTCGTTCACGAAACGGAACGACAGGCCGTAGCCGAACCCGCCCCGCCGTTCGTACGGGTCGGGGTCGAAGGTCTCCTCCCCGAAGGTGACGCCGCCGAAGTTCACGTAGGCGAAAGAGCCGCGAAAGCTCGGCCCGAACTCCATCTCGTCCGACCCGAAGAACGGCGGGCCGGTGCGTCCGCCCGCGAAGAAGGTGAAGAGCAGGCTGCGTCCGCTCCGGCCCTGGCTGCCGAAGCTCAGGACCTCGCCCGGCGCGACATCGATCGCCCCCAGCGGATCCGCCGCGTCCTGCGCCGCGGCGTTCAGCCCGGGGAGGGCGAGGGCGAGCCCGAGACCCAGCGCGCGTGCCGTCTTCATGCCTGCTCTCCGTCTGAACCACGCCTGGCGTTGCACCGACAGGTCTCGCACCGTTCACCTGTTCCGACAAGTGAGAGCGGGATCAGCGGACGGGCGGCGGCCCGTACTCGTTCGCACCCTCCTCGCCGCGCTGGATGTAGAAGTAGAGCAGCACGAGGAAGCCCACGACCGGGATCAGGCCTATGAGCAGCCACCATGCGGTCTTTCCGATGTCGTGCAGCCGCCGGGCCGACACCGCGAGTGCCGGAATGAACGTGGCCAGCGAGAAGAGGGGTCCGAACACCCGCGTCTCGCCGGGAAAGACCGCCCCGTCGAGGAGGCCGAGCACCGAGTTTCCGACGAAGAGGAAGAGGTAGAACCAGAACAGCTCCGGCCGCGCCGCGCGCCCGCTGAACTTCGCGTAGTCGTTGAAGCACTTCCGTACCGAGTCCTGAAACGTCATGCCTGGCCTCCTGGTCTGGCGCCGCGTGCCGCGCGCGCCTGGGTCTCGCCCCCGCGGCCGCGGAGGCGGTGTCGCTCGGCGGCGTCAGTCGCGCCGGATGTCCCGGCCTCGGCCGAAGCGCGGCTCGGTGCCCTGGCGAAGTCGGACGATGTTCTGCCGGTGGCGCCAGAATACCAGGACCGCGAGGGCAAGGCAGAGGGGCGCATATCGCCCGGCGCCGAGGACGAGAGCAATGCCGGGCGCCGCCGCCGCCGCCGCGAGCGCCCCGAGCGACGAGATGCGCGACGCGAGCGCCGCGGCGAGCCAGACGGCGCAGGCGGCGAGGCCGACCGGCCAGGCGAGGGCGAGGAGCACGCCGAGGAACGTCGCCACGCCCTTGCCGCCCTTGAAGCCCGCGAAGACGGGGTAGAGGTGGCCGAGGAACGCGGCGAGCGCCGCGACCTGCGCCCCGGTCTCGCCCGCGAGGAGGCGCGCCGCGAGGACCGCGATGGCGCCCTTGCCGCCGTCGAGGACGAGAGTCAGCGCCGCCGCCGTCTTGCTGCCGGTCCGCAGAACGTTGGTGGCGCCGATGTTGCCCGAGCCGATCGACCGCAGGTCGCCGAGGCCCAGGAGCCGCGAGAGCACCAGTCCGAACGGGATCGACCCGGCGAGATAGGCGCCGACCGCGACCAGCGCCAGGAGGGCGGGGCCCGCCTCAGTCCCGTTCATCGCCGCCCCCGTAGAGCCGCTTGCCGGCGACCCAGGTGCCGATCACCCGCCCCTGCATCCGCGCCCCGTCGAAGGGCGTGTTCTTCGACTTCGACAGGAGCGCGAAGCGGTCGAGCACGAAGGGCGCCGCATCGTCGAAGAGGACGAGGTCGGCGGGCGCTCCCACCTCGAGACGCCCCGAGGACAGGCCGAGGCGCCGGGCGGGATTGAGCGACAGCGCGCGCCACAGGGTCGGCAGCGCGATGTCGCCCGCATGCACAAGCCGCAGCGCCGCGGGCAGGAGGGTCTGCAGCGCCACCGCGCCGGACGCCGCCTCCTCGTAGGGCAGGCGCTTCGACTCCTCGTCCTGCGGCGTATGCATCGACGAGACGACGTCGATGATCCCCTCGGCGACGGCCGCGACCGTCGCGCGCCGGTCGTCCTCCGACCGCAGCGGCGGCTTCACCTTGAAGAAGGTGCGCCAGTCGCCGACGTCGAGCTCGTTC
>CAYMRW010000087.1:0-8305 GCA_964392825.1 uncultured Rhodobacterales bacterium | reverse complement strand
TTGCCCGCGCCGACACGAACTGGGTCCGCGAGGCCATGGCCGAGATGCTGAGCGTGGGCGACGTCGTGCACGTGACCGAGACGGGGGAGGGCTGGTCGCTGCGCCAGGTGCCGCAGGTCGAGGGCGCGTTCGTCGCGATGGACGTCCATACCGGCCGCGTGATCGCCATGCAGGGCGGGTTCAGCTACCAGCATTCGGTCTTCAACCGCGCCACCCAGGCGACGCGGCAGCCGGGGTCCTCGTTCAAGCCCTTCGTCTACGCGGCGGCGCTCGATTCGGGCTTCACGCCGGCCACGATCATCGTCGACGCCCCGATCGAGGTGCAGACGGCGCAGGGCATCTGGCGGCCGCAGAACGCCTCGAACCGGTTCTACGGGCCGACGCCGCTCAGGACCGGGATCGAGCAGTCGCGGAACCTGATGACGGTGCGCCTGGCGCAGGAGGTCGGCATGGACACCGTCGCCCGCTACGCCGAGCGGTTCGGCGTCTACGACCGGATGAGCCCGTATCTCGCGAACGCGCTCGGATCCGAGGAGACGACGCTCTACAAGATGGTGGCCTCCTACGCGATGTTCGCCAACGGCGGCGAGCGGGTGGAGCCGACGCTGGTCGACCGCGTACAGGACCGCTGGGGCAACACGATCTACCGTCACGACAAGCGCACCTGCGTCGATTGCGACGCGGGCGGGCTGCCGCCGGGGCGGGCGCCCGCGATCCGCTCGGATCGGGAGCGGGTCATGGACCCGGTGACGGCCTACCAGCTGACCTCGATGCTCGAGGGCGTCGTCCAGCGCGGGACCGCCTCGGGCGCGGTCAATCTGCCGGTACCGACGGCGGGCAAGACCGGAACGACGAACGACGCCAAGGACGTCTGGTTCATCGGCTTCACGTCGAACATCGTCGCGGGCTGCTACATCGGCTTCGACCAGCCGCGCTCGCTCGGCGACAGCGCCTACGGCTCGACCCTTTGCGGGCCGGTGTTCCAGTCCTTCATGGAGAGCGCGGTCGAGAAGTACGGCGGCACCGAGTTCGCGGTGCCCCCGGGGGGGTACTTCCTCAAGATCGACCGCTTCACCGGCGCCCGCCTGCCCGACAGCGCCTCGGGCCCGAACGTCGTCGCCGAATTCTTCCGCGAGGGCGATCTGCCGCTCTTCGGGGTGACCTTCGATGGTGGCTTCGCGATGGCGTCCGACCTGCCGCTCTTCGCGCCGGGCGAGACCGAGGGGCGGACGGTCACGACCTCCACCGGCCAGCAAACGCGGATTCCGGGCCGGGCGAGTTTCGGCTCACTGAGTTCCGGCGGCCTGTACTAGGGGGCGGCTACTAGGGGGCGGCGGCAGCGCCGGGCGGGGCCCGGGGCGCCCGGCCTTGTCGCTCTGCGGCCACATTGGTATCACCGCCGCTCGACGAGGCCCGGGGACCGCATGCGCGCCGAAATCCAGAACCATGTCGCGGCCATAGAAAAGTCGCTCGCCCTCCTGCGTCAGCGGATGGGGTGGGAGACCGCGCGCCACCGGCTCGAGGAATTCGACGCGATGGTGGAGGATCCGGGCCTCTGGAACGACCCCGAGAAGGCGCAGAAGCTGATGCGCGACCGGCAGGCGCTGGTCGACGGCCTCGCCCGCTACGAGGGGTTCGCCCGCGACCTCGGCGACAACGTCGAGCTGATCGAGCTGGGCGAGGCGGAGGGCGATGCGGACGTGGTGAGCGAGGCCGAGGCGGCCATCCGCGCCCTCGTCGATCGCGCCGCGGCGGCCGAGATCGAGGCCCTGCTCGACGGCGAGGCGGACGGCAACGACACCTTTCTCGAGATCAACGCGGGCGCCGGCGGCACCGAGAGCTGCGACTGGGCGGCGATGCTGGCCCGCATGTACGTCCGCTGGGCGGAGGCGCACGGCTACAAGGTCGAGCTTATCTCCGAGAGCGCGGGCGAGGAGGCGGGCATCAAGTCGGCCGCCTACAAGATCATCGGCCACAACGCCTACGGATGGCTGAAGTCCGAATCGGGCGTGCACCGGCTGGTCCGCATTTCGCCCTACGACAGCGCGGCGCGGCGGCACACCTCGTTCTCCTCGGTGTGGGTCTATCCGGTCGTCGACGAGAACATCGAGATCGAGGTGCCGCCGAACGAGATACGGCTCGACACGTACCGCTCGTCCGGGGCGGGCGGGCAGCACGTCAACACCACCGATTCGGCGGTGCGGATCACGCACATCCCGACCGGCATCGTGGTTACGAGCTCGGAGAAGTCGCAGCACCAGAACCGCGCCAACGCGATGGCGGCGCTGAAGTCGCGCCTCTATCAGATGGAGCTCGAGCGGCGCACGGCGTCGATCCAGGAAGCGCACGAGGCCAAGGGCGACGCCGGATGGGGCAACCAGATCCGCTCCTACGTTCTGCAGCCCTACCAGATGGTCAAAGACCTCCGCACCGGGGTCGAGACCTCGGACACGTCCGGCGTGCTCGACGGCGACCTCGACCGCTTCATGGCGGCGACGCTGGCGATGGAGGTCTCCGGCAAGAGCCGAGCGGAGGCGCAGGTCGGCGACTGATGCTTGACCCGGCCACGCCCTTCCGGCCTCATGGAGGCGCGAAGGGAGGCCGCCCATGACCGACGTCCAGACATCCGCATCCCCGCCTCCGGCGCGGCCGGGCGCCGTCACCCGGGACGACATCATCGCCGCGCTCAGGCAGGGGCTCGACGACTTCCGGCGGGCGCCGATGCTCGGCCTGATCTTCGGCGGGTTCTACGTCGCCATCGGCATCGCGCTCGTCTGGTCGACGGTCGCGAGCGGGCGCAGCTTCTACGCCGTCGCCATCACGCTCGGCTTCCCCCTGATCGCGCCGTTCGCGGCCGTCGGGCTCTACGAGGTCAGCCGGCGCCTCGAGCGGGGCGAGCCCCTCGAATGGGGGCCGATCTTCGGCGTCGTCTGGGCGCAGCAGGAGCGGCAGCTGCCGTGGCTCGGGACGCTCGCGGTCGTATGGTTCCTGTTCTATCTCGTCATCGCGCACGTCATCTTTGCGCTGACGATGGGTCCGAGCGCGATGTTCAACCTCGGCTCGACGGTCGACCTGCTGCTGACGCCGCGCGGTCTCCTGATGATCCTTCTCGAGCTCGCGGTGGGGGGCGTCTTCGCGTTCGTCGTCTTTGCCGCCTGCGTCATCAGCCTGCCGATGCTCGTCGACCGCGAGGTCGACTTCGTCACCGCGATGGTCGCGAGCATCCGCACGGTGATGGAGAACCCGCGGCCGATGTTCGAATGGGCCGTGATCGTTGTGGTGCTCCTGGCGGTGGGGATGATCCCAGCCTTCCTCGGGCTCTTCGTCGTGCTGCCGGTTCTCGGCCACGCGACATGGCACATCTACCGCCACGTGATGCCTAGCTGACAAACGCGGCGTCCGGGGCGCCCGCCGGCCCTTCAGAGAAGGGCGCGCACTCGGTCCGCGACGGCCTCGGCGGTGATACCGAAGCGGCGGTAGAGGTCGGGGGCGGGAGCGGAGGCGCCGAACCCCTCCATGCCGACGAAGCCGGCCCGGGCCTCGCGCCCGCGCTCGCCCAGCAGCCAGCGGTCCCAGCCCTGGCGGACGCCTGCCTCGACGGCGACCCGGACAGGCCCGGACGGCAGCACGCGGCGGCGCAGCGCCTCGTCCTGCGCGGCAAAGAGTTCCATGCAGGGCATGGACACGACGCGGGTGCCGACCCCATCAGCCTGCAGGGCTTCGCGCGCCGAGAGCGCGATCTCGACCTCCGACCCCGAGGCGAGGAGGATGGCGCGCCGCCGGCCCTTCGCCTCGGCAAGCACGTAGGCGCCCTGCGCGACCATGTTGCGCGACCGGTGCTCGGTCCTGACCGTGGGCAGCCCTTGCCGGGTCAGCGCCAGGACCGACGGGGTGCCGTTAGACGTCAGCGCGAGCTCCCAGGCCTCGGCCGTCTCGACGAGGTCGGCGGGGCGGAAGACATGCATGTTGGGCGTCGCTCGCAGCATCGCCAGATGCTCGACCGGCTGGTGCGTCGGACCGTCCTCGCCGAGGCCGATCGAATCGTGCGTCATCACGTAGACGACGGGCGCGCGGGACAGCGCCGAGAGCCGCATCGCGCCCCGCGCGTAGTCGGCAAAACAGAGGAAGGTGCCGCCATAGGGACGGATGCCGCCGTGCAGCGCCATGCCGTTCATCGCCGCGGACATCCCGTGCTCGCGGATGCCGTAGTGGACGTAGCGGCCCTCGCGGTTCTCCGGCCCGAACTTGCCGAGATCGGCGGTCAACGTGTTGTTGGAGCCGGTGAGATCGGCCGAGCCGCCGAGCGTTTCGGACATGACCGGATTGACGACCTCGAGCACCATCTCCGAGGCCTTGCGCGTCGCGACCTTGGGCTGGCCGTCGCTCGTCTGCTTCTTGAGCGCGCGGATGGTCGCCGCGAGGCGCCGCGGCGGCTCGCCGGCGATCACGCGGTTGAACTCGCGCCGGCGCGCGTCGGACAGCGTGTCGAACCGCTCCTCCCACGCGCGGCGCGTCTCGCCGCCGCGCGCGCCCACATCACGCCACCACGAGGCGATCTCGTCCGGCACCTCGAACGGGCCGTAGGGCCAGCCGTAGGCGTCGCGCACCGCAGCGATCTCCTCGGCGCCGAGGGGCGAGCCGTGGACCTTGGCGGTGTCCTGCTTTGTCGGGGCGCCCCAGCCGATCGTCGTCTTGCAGGCGATCAGGCTCGGCCGCGGGTCGGCCTTGGCCTCGCCGATGGCGGCGTCGATGGCCTCGGGGTCGTGGCCGTCGACCGAGATCACGTGCCAGCCCGCGGCCTCGAACCGCAGGCGCTGATCGGTGACGTCGGAAAGTCCGATGCGGCCGTCGATCGAGATGTCGTTGTCGTCCCAGAACACGATGAGCCGCGAGAGCCGCTGCATGCCGGCGAGCCCGATCGACTCGTGGCTGATGCCCTCCATCAGGCAGCCGTCGCCGACGATGACCCAGGTATGGTGGTCGACCACCTTGCGGCCGAAACGCGCCCTCAAGGCCTCCTCCGCCATGGCGAAGCCCACGGCGCTGCCCAGCCCCTGGCCGAGGGGCCCCGTCGTCGTCTCGATGCCGTCGGCGAGGAAGTTCTCGGGATGCCCAGCCGTGATCGAGCCGAGCTGGCGGAAGCCGCGAATCTGGTCGAGCGTCATGTCCGCGTACCCTGTCAGGTGCAAGAGCCCGTAGAGCAGCATCGAGCCGTGGCCCGCCGACAGGATGAAGCGGTCGCGGTCGGGCCAGCCGGGGCGTGCTGCGTCGAACCGCAGGTGCCGCGAGAAGAGGACCGTGGCGACGTCGGCCATGCCCATCGGCATGCCGGGGTGGCCGGACTGCGCGGCCTCGACCGCGTCCATGGCGAGCACGCGAAGCGCAGCGGCGCGTGCGAAGTGATCGGGTTGGCGCGTCTTCAGCTCGTCGATCATCATGGCCTTGTCCCCCTGCCGGCAGCCGAACGGCTTCTACCAGCCGGACCTTCGAGTTCAAGCGCAGCCGGGGGCTGCATCCGCCGGCGGGATCGTTAGAGTGCGTCAAAACGAGTCCGAATGATGGGGGCAGGGGTGGCGGAATTCGCGACCATCGAGAAGCGACTGAGGACGGCGCTGGATCGCGCCGAGGCCGCGGCGAGCCGCCTGGGCGGCCCGGACGAGGCGGCGCTGAGCTCGCTCAAGGCCGAGCTCGCGGCCGAGCGCGAGGCCGCGGCGCGGCTCGAGGCGAAGGTCAGGGAACTTGGCGCCGCGGGCGAGGCCGCAACGGGCGAGCGGGCCGAGATCGAGACGGCACGCGCCCGCGCCGAGGAGGAGGCCGAGACGCTCAGGGCCGAATGCGCGCGGCTCCGCGGCGAGGTCGAGGCGCAGTCGGGGATGATCGAACGGCTGCAAAAGACCAGCAACGAGGTGACGGCGGCGATGAAGGTCCTGCGGGAGGCGCAGACCGCCGACCTCGTCGACGCGCACCTGATCGACAAGGCGATGCGCCGGGAACTCGACGCGCTTCACGCGGCCCGCGAAAGCGAGCGCGCGGAAATCGATGCCATCGTGGCCGCGCTCGGCCCCCTCGCGGAGGAGCAGCACAATGCCTAACGTGTCGATCACCATCGGCGGGCGCACCTTCGAGGTGGCCTGCCAGCCGGGCGAGGAGCACTTTCTGCAGTCGGCGGCCGAGATGCTGGACGCCGAGGCCAAGGTTCTCGTCGAGCAGATCGGCCGGATGCCCGAGGGACGGATGCTGCTGATGTCGGGGCTGATGCTCGCCGACAAGACCGCGGGTCTGCAGGATCAGCTGAAGAAGGCTACTGCCGAGATGAAGCGGATGCAGTCGCAGCTCGATACGCTGAAGGCCGAGCGCGAGGAGGTCGATGTCCGCGCTCTCGCGACGCTCGCCAACCGCACCGAGGCCCTCGCCACCAAGCTCGAGACCGGCGCACCCTGAGGGGTCGCCCGAGAAGTGCCCGAAGCGCTTTCCGCCAGGGGCCGGATCAACGGAGCACCGGGGGCGAAAGCGCCTGCCCGGTGTTCCTCTGCCGTGATCGGGGCACCGTCTCAAACAGTCAGCATCGTGCGGAGCCGTCCCCCCGGAAGGCGACGGGGACCCGCAGGCGCAGGCCGGCGAATTCAGGCGTTGGCTTCGCGGATCTTGTCGGCCGCGGCCTTGTCGTAGGTCACGCCCTTCTGCTCGAAGAGCTGATCGAGTTCGCCCGACAGCGTCATCTCGGTAACGATGTCGCAGCCGCCCACGAACTCGCCCTTGACGTAGAGCTGCGGGATCGTCGGCCAGTCCGAGTATTCCTTGATGCCCTGACGGATGTCCTCGTCGGCCAGCACGTTTACGTCGGCGAAGTCGACGCCCATGAAGTTCAGGACGCCCGCAACGCGCGAGGAGAACCCGCATTGCGGCATCTCCTTGGTGCCCTTCATGAAGAGCACGACGTCGCTCGCGGTCACGGTCTCGTCGATGCGCGCCTTGGTGTCGGTCGTCATTCGGTATCCTCCGGGTCGGGGGCCTTCGTGGTCAGGGCGAGGGCATGGAGCTCGCCCTGGCTGCCGGCCATTTTGTCTTTCAGCGCGGCGTAGACCGCGCGCTGCTGCTGCACCCGGTTCTGGCCGCGAAAGCTCTCGTCGATGACCTCGGCGGCGTAGTGGTTGCCGTCGCCGGCTAGGTCGGTGATCGTGATCCTCGCCTTCGGAAAGGCCGAGCGGATCAGGTCCTCGATCTCGTGCGCCTGGATCGGCATGAGCGGCTCCCGGGATGCGCTGGGCCTGATGTAGAGGCGTCGCAGCAGCGCCGCAAGTCGGCAGGGGTCAGCCCAGGACGGCGGCAAACGCGCCTTCGTGCAGGGTGACGAGATCGACGAGCGCGGTCTCGGCGCTGCCCAGACGCACGACATCGCCACCGAAACGCCCGACGGCGACGACGGGCACCTTGGCGACGCGCCCCGCCGCCATCAGCGTCTCGGGGTCGTTCGTGGCGACGAGGTAGCGGGACTGGTCCTCTCCGAAGAGCGCGGAGGTGCCCGCGGCGTCGAGGACGACCCCGATCCCGGCGGCCGCCGCCATTTCGAAGGCAGCGAGCGCGAGGCCCCCGTCCGAAAGGTCGGTGGCGGCCGAGAGGAGGTGCCTCTGCGACAGGACGAAGGTCCCGTTCCGGTGCTCGTCGTGGAGGTCTACCGGGGGCGGCGGCCCCTCCTCCCGCCCGAACGCCTCGACGAGGAGGGCCGACTGCCCGAGATGCGTGCCCAACTGGCCGATCAGCATCGCGGCGTCGCCGGATCCGGGCGCGGCCCTGATCATTTCGTCGGTGGAACGCAGAAGGCCGACGGCGCCGATCGTCGGCGTGGGCAGGATCGCCCGTCCCTCGGTCTCGTTGTAAAGCGAGACGTTGCCCGAAACGATCGGCATGGCGAGGGCGCGGCAGGCCTCGCCGATGCCGCGGATGGCGGCGACGAACTGGCCCATGACCTCGGGCTTCTCGGGGTTGCCGAAGTTCAGATTGTCGGTGGCGGCGAGTGGCCTGGCGCCGGTGGCGATCAGGTTGCGCCAGGCCTCGGCCACCGCCTGCTTGCCGCCCTCGTAGGGATCGGCCGCGACGTAGCGCGGTGTCACGTCGGCGGTGAAGGCGAGAATCTTCGCGGTTCCGTGCACCCGTACGAGGCCGGCGCCGAGCCCGGGTCCGCGGATGGTGTCGGCCATGACCGTGTGGTCGTACTGCTCCCACACCCAGCGCTTGGACGCATAGTTCGGGGAGGCGAGGAGCGCGCGGAGCCCGTCGATCGGGTCGATCTCGGGCACCGGACCGA
>CAYMRW010000086.1:0-8323 GCA_964392825.1 uncultured Rhodobacterales bacterium | reverse complement strand
GAGGTCGACCCAGCCGGCCGCCGCGCGCGCCTCGGTCGGGAAGGCGCCGAGCTGGATCGCCTCGCCGCCGCTTGGCGCCGTGGCCGCGATGTCGACCTTCCGCAGCCGTGGCGCGGGCCGCGGCGCCGGACGAGCGGCGATCTGGGCGCTCGCGGGGATCAGGACGGCGGTGTCGAGACCCAGCGCCTCGGCGACAGCGAGGTCGGTCGCAGCCACGGCATCCGGATCGGGCGGCATGTCGGCCGCGGCAAGGTCGGCGCCACGCGGCGCGAGGCGCAGCCGGTCGGCGAGAGACACCTCCCCCTCGCGCGCGGCCACATGCGAGACGGAGAGGCCCTGATGCGCGGCCCGGTCGCCGCCAGGCTTCTCGGGCGCGACGCGCATCGGGCCCTTCTCGGCCCGGATCACCGGCACGCCGGCGGTCTCGCGCTCCATCAGCCGCCAGGTCCAGACGCCGGCGCCGAGGACGAGCGCAAGCGACACGGCGCCGCCGATCCACCCGGCAAGGGTGCCGACACGAAGGCCCGGGACCTGATCGGCCTCGCTCATGTTTCGGTGCCTCGATGACTGCTCGCGGCCTCTGTCGACCCCCTGGCAGTCCGTGCGTCAGCGCATCTCTTCCGCCGGGGTCACGCCGAGGATACCCAATCCGGTCGAAATGACAACGCCGACGGCGCGGGCAAGCGCCATTTTCCCCGCCGAGCGGGCCTCGTCGTCCTCGTGGATGAAGCGCAGGGCAGGCGTGTCGTTGCCGCGGTTCCAGAGCGCGTGGAACTCGCTCGCGAGATCATAGAGGTAGAAGGCGATCCGGTGCGGCTCGTGGTTGCGCGCGGCGATTTCGACGAGGCGCGGCCACTCGGCGATCTTCCGCGCGACCGCGACCTCGGCCTCATCCTCGAGAAGCGGCACGTCGGTGGTCATGATGCCGGAGGCCTCGGCCTTGCGCCAGAGCGAGCGCACGCGCGCATGCGCGTACTGCACGTAGTAGACCGGGTTGTCCTTGGACTGCTCGGTGACTTCGGTGAAATCGAAGTCGAGCGGCGCGTCGTTCTTGCGCGTCAGCATGTGGAACCGCGTGACGTCGGGGCCGACCTCGTCCACGACCTCGCGCAGCGTGACGAAGTTGCCGGTACGCTTGCCCATCCTGACGGGCTCGCCGCCCTTCATCAGGCGCACCAGCTGGGTCAGCTTGACGTCGAGCGGGACCGACCCGTCGCTGAGCGCCGACACCGCTGCGCGCATGCGCTTGACGTAGCCGCCGTGGTCGGCGCCGAAGACGTCGATCAGCTCGTCGAAGCCGCGGTCGATCTTGTCGTGGTGATAGGCGATGTCGGGAGCAAAGTAGGTCCACGAGCCGTCGGACTTCCTCACCGGGCGGTCGACGTCGTCGCCGTGCTCGGTCGAGCGGAACAGCGTCTGCTCCCGCGGCTCCCAGTCCTCGGCGGCGTGACCCTTGGGCGGCTCGAGCGTGCCCTGGTAGATCAGCCCCTTCAGTTCGAGGTCGCGCAGCGCCGCCTCGATGCGGCCGGTGCCGTAGAGCGACTTCTCCGAGAAGAACACGTCGTGCTCGACGCCGAGCGCGGCCAGATCGGCGCGGATGAGGTCGAGCATGGCGTCGGTGGCGACTTTGCGCACCTCCTCCAGCCAGAACTGCTCCCCCTTGCCGACGAAGCGGTCGCCGACGCGCTCCTTGAGCGCATGGCCGACGTCGACGAGATAGTCGCCGGGGTAGTGCCCGTCGCCGAACGACACCTCCTCCCCGTGCGCCTCGAGGTAGCGGAGATAGACCGAGCGCGCGAGCGCATCGACCTGTGCGCCGCCGTCGTTGACGTAGTACTCCCGCGTGACGTCGTAGCCGGCGAAGGCCAGAAGCGACGCCAGCGCGTCGCCGAAGACGGCGCCGCGGACGTGGCCGACGTGCAGGGGCCCCGTCGGATTGGCTGACACGTACTCAACGTTGACCTTCAGTCGCGCGCCCATGCCGGAATGGCCGAAGGCGCGGCCGGCATCGAGCGCCTCGGTCACCACGTCGGACCAGACCGACGGCGCCAGGCGGAGGTTCAAGAAGCCCGGGCCCGCGACCGTCGCACCCTCGATACGCGGATCGCCCGACATCCGGTCCGCGAGGATCTGTGCGACCTCGCGCGGGGCGCGGTTGGCACGGCCGGCGAGGACCATCGCGGCGTTCGTCGCGAGGTCGCCGTGGCCGGGGTCGCGCGGCGGCTCCACCGCGACGGCGCCGTAGTCGAGCCCGGTCGGCAGGTCGCCGTCGGCCACCATGGCGTCGAGCGTCTCGACAACGGCGGTGCGGATGTCGGCGAAGATGTTCATGGGGACCGCCTTTCGATCGCCGGGCACCTAGCATGTCGCGTCAGCCGCTGCCAAGGCGGCGGCACCGATGGCCCGGCCGGCGGTGTCCTCGACACGACCTGCACCGATGCCGCGCCCGTCGATCACCGCGGTACCGTCGCGGGGCCCGCGATGTCGCGGCAGGTCACGCCGAGGGCGCTCGGACCCCGGCATTCCGCCGTCTATCTCCGACGCGACGCCTCGCGGTCCGTCTCCATCCCGGCCCGCTCGTCGATCTTCCCGGCGGTGGCGCCTGTGGCCACGTCGGTCTCCGGTGCCACCACGTTCCCGCGGTGGCCGCGGGCGCGATGGGTACCACGTCTCCCGCTCCGCAGGATCCGTTGCAGCAGGCGCTTGGTGGCCGATGGATCGGGCGGGGCTTCAACCCTGCTCGAGACGGGCGTGCTCGCCGATGGCGAAGCGGTCGGTCATGCCCGAGATGTAGTCGGACACGACGCGGGCCAGTGCCGTCCGGTCCCGCGCTGCATGCACCCGGTCGCGCCAGTCGGGCGGCATGAGGTGCGGGGAGGCGACGTAGAGGGGGAACAGCTCCTCGACGACGCCGGTGACGCGCGCGCGCATCTCCATCACGCTCGGCGCCCGGTAGACGCGCTCGAACAGGAACCGGCGCAGGACGTTGAGCGCCTGCCAGACGGCCGTCGAGAAGCGGACCAGCGGGTGCCCGGCATGGCGGATGTCGGCGACGCTTTGCGGGTCGGCCGCGGCGATCAGCGCGCGGCTCGTCGTCAGAACGTCCTCGACGAGCGTGCCGAAGACGCGGCGGAGCGCCTCGTGGCGGCGCCTGGTCGGATCGAGCCCCGGCCACGCCGCGTCGGTCGCGGCGAACGCTTCGCCCACGATCGGGAGCCGCGCGAGGTCGTCCTCGTCGAACAGCCCGGCGCGCAGGCCGTCCTGGAGATCGTGGTGCATGTAGGCCACGTCGTCGGAAATCGCCGCGACCTGCGCCTCCGCCCCGGCATGTGTATCGAGCTCGAGCCAAGCCGCCCCCTCGTACTCCGCGATCGCCCAGGGCGGGTCGGGCACGGGGCCGTTGTGCTTGGCGATGCCCTCGAGCGTCTCCCAGGTGAGGTTCAGGCCGTCGAAGGCGGCGTAGTGCCGCTCGAGCCGGGTGACGATGCGCACGGCCTGGGCGTTGTGGTCGAAGCCGCCGTAGGGCGCCATCAGCCGGTCGAGCGCCTCCTCACCGGTGTGGCCGAACGGCGGGTGGCCGAGGTCGTGGGCGAGCGCCACCGCCTCGGTGAGATCCTCGTCGAGGCCGAGCGCCACGGCGAGCGCCCGCGCCACCTGGGCCACCTCCAGCGTGTGCGTCAGGCGGGTGCGGTAGTAGTCGCCCTCGTGCTCGACGAAGACCTGCGTCTTGTGCTTCAGACGGCGGAAGGCCGACGAATGGATGATCCGGTCGCGGTCGCGCGCGAAGCAGGTGCGGATGGCGCTGTCCACCTCGGCAGCACGGCGGCCGCGGCTTCTGGCCGGGTCGCTGGCGAAGGGTACCTTTCGGTCGGCCATCGCCGCCCCCTATAGTCGACGGGCCCCGCAGGCGAAACCGGAACGGAGCGGGGCCTCGGCGCAGTTTCGGACAGCGCAGCACGTGCCGGACCGGACCGCGGCGGAGGACAGGGGGGGACCCGGCGCATCCCTCGCGCCTGGGCCGCGTGCGCAGAGTTGGCCAAGTCGGTCTGGAGGGCCCCCGGAGCGTCGCCTCCGCCACATCCGGCACAGTGTCGGCCGGTATCGGGCGTGCCGCGCGGCGTACTGCGAGGCAACGGTCATCCGCACGGATCCTCGGATACGCGGCGCGTGTCGGCCGCCGCGCGCGAGGCCCTTGTCCCCTGCAGTGGTTCGGCCCCATATCTCGACCGAGAGAGGTGTCCATGCTGAACGTTCCGCCGAAAGTGACCGATCGCGCCTTCGCCCGGCTCGCCGAGATCAACGAGGGGGCCGAACCGCCGCAGGCCTTGCGCGTCGCGGTCGAGGGCGGGGGCTGCTCGGGCTTCCAGTACGACATCCGCCTCGACGCGCCGGCCGAGGACGACCTCGTGCTCGAGAAGGGCGGGCAGAAGGTCCTCATCGACAGCGTCTCGCTGCCGTTTCTCGCCGATGCCGTGATCGACTTCACCGAGGAACTGATCGGCGCGCGTTTCACGATCGAGAACCCGAACGCCACGTCGTCCTGTGGCTGCGGTACCTCGTTCTCGCTCTGATCCCGCGGGGTCGCGAATTCCCTACTTTCCTGAGCGTCCCCTGCGGTCCACGCTTTACCTTACGAAAGCAAGGGAAGCGTCCGATGCACCACGGCATTCCAAAACCGCTCGACCGCGGCGGGCCGCGCGCGCCGTCGCCGGCACCCATCGCAAGGCTCGACGCCGCGCTCGACGTGATCTGGATGGCACCCAGGCGGGATCGCTGAGCGCCACCTAAAGAGGGGTCCGCGTGACCTGCTTGACGTAACGCTCAGTGTCCTCGCGGTTGCAGAGATCGGTGTCCGCCGTGGTCACGGCGGAGGCGGCGGCCGCGGTTCCCCAGGCGCAGGCCTCGACCGGATCGGCGCCTCGCGTCAGCGCCAGGCAGAAGGCCGCGACGAAGCTGTCGCCGGCGCCGACCTTCGACAGCGGCACGACGACCGGGGGGCGTGTCAGCCCGGTCCACTCCGCGCAATCGATGACCGTGCCCTGGGCTCCCGCGGCGACGAGCACGATCTCCGCGGCACCGTTCCTCCGCAACTCCCGCGCGAACTCCGCCACGTCCTCGATCCGGACCAGAGCGCGCCCGGAAAGCTCCCGCGCCTCGGCGAGATCCATCCGCAGGGTGAAGAGGTCGGCGCCTCCGGCGCCGGCGCGGGCCAGCGCGGGACCCGAGGTGTCGACGATCAGGCGGCCCCCGGCGGACGTGACCTCGCGGTTGAGATCCATGAAGAAGTCGTCGGGCATGCCGGGCGGGTTCGAGCCGGACTTGACCACCAGATCGCCGCCCCGCATCTCGCGCGCCATCGCCAGGCGGGCGGCGGTGCAGTCCTCCGCCGTCCACGGCGGCCCCGGCATCATGAACCGGTACTGCAGACCGTTGGCCGCGTCGCGCACGGTCACCGACTCGCGCGTCGGGTAGGTGACGTCGAGCGAGATCGGCTCGAGCCCCTCGGCCTCGAGCTTGTCGACTAGGATCGCGCCGGTATGGCCGCCATAGGCGATGAGGGTCCGGCTGTGCCCCCCGAGGTTGGCGATGGCGCGGCTGACGTTGACCCCGCCGCCGCCCGGCTGCACGCGCGGCGCCGAGCAGCGCAGCTTCTGGTCGGGAATGACGGCGGGCGCCTCGGTCGAGAGGTCGAGCGCCGGGTTCACGGTGATCGTCAGGATCTCGGTCATGGACGGCAGGCTTACGTCGTCGACTGCCGGGGGCAAGCGGTTTGCGCGCCGGCGCGACGACGTGCGCGGAGATCGCCTTGCCCACCCCCGCCCGATCGGTGAAGACGGCGGGGTGAAGATCGCGACCTTCAATATCAACGGCGTGCGGGCGCGGGCCGAGGCGCTCGTGGCATGGCTCGACGAGACGCAACCCGACGTCGCGCTCCTGCAGGAGATCAAGATCGTCGACGAGGCGTTCCCGCGGGAGCCGTTCGAGGATCGCGGCTATGCCGTCGAGACGCACGGGCAGAAGGGGTTCAACGGCGTCGCCATCCTGTCCAAGCGGCCGCTCGAGGACGTGGTGCGCGGCCTGCCGGACGGCGACGGCGACGACCAGGCGCGGTGGATCGAGGCGTTCGTGGGCGGGATGCGACCGATCCGGGTCTGCTGCCTCTACCTGCCGAACGGCAACCCGGCACCGGGGCCGAAATACGACTACAAGCTCGCCTGGATGGAGCGGCTGTCACGCCGCGTCGAGACCATGCTCGAGGCCGAGGAGGCGGCGGTGATCGCCGGCGACTACAACGTGATCCCGCAGGACGAGGATGCCGCGCGGCCCGACGCCTGGCGGACCGACGCGCTGGGGCTGCCCGCCACGCGCGACGCGTATCGGCGGCTGGCGTATCGCGGGCTGACCGATGCCTACCGGATCCGCAACCGCGGGCCGGGGCGGTACACGTTCTGGGATTACCAGGGGAACGCGTACGACCGGAACGACGGTATCCGCATTGACCACGCGCTGCTGACCCCGCAGGCGGCCGACCTCCTCCTCGACGCCGGAATCGATCACGAGATCCGGGGGCGGCCGAGACCGTCCGACCACGTGCCCGTATGGATCACGCTCGACGCCTGACGCTTGTCGCGCTGCTGTGCGCCGTCGCTCCGCCGGCGGCATGGGCGGGGACCTGCCGGACCGAGGGCACCGGAGCACGCTGCGTCCGCCCGGTCGACCCGGCGCCGCCGGGCGCAGGACGCCGGGTGCCGGCCCGACCGCGGGCGCAGGTCTTCGCCCCGGGCGAGGTGCTGCCCCGGGGACGATACATGCGGCTCCTGAACTCCGAGTACTACGGACTGCCGCCGGCCACGGATGGCTGGCGGTACTTCGAGGTCGAGGGTCGCATCCTGCGGGTGGATCCTGATACGATGAAGGTGATTGGCGACGCGACGGCAGAGGCGAACCGGGCCTACTGAGGCCGTCGCGGCGACGAGGCGCATGGAGGCGGGCATGAGACACGCAGGGACAATCGCTATCATGGGGGCGCTGGGACTGACGGCGCCGGAAGCCGGTGCCCAGTCGAGATGCCGCGGCCAGACACTGAGCGAACTGAACGAGTGCGTCGCGGCCCAGACCCCGCGCGTCGAGACCGCGCCGCAATCGCTTCTGGTGCAGCCGCGCACCTCGCAGCGCCAGTCGGGCGGGGCGCTGCAGCCTACCGACCTGCGGTCGCAGGTGCGCTCGCCCGCCCCGCGGGCCGGCGGTGTGACAGAGGGCCGACTCGCGGACGATGCGCGCGAGATCACCGCGCCCGAACTCTACGGCCTGCCCCGCGACGTCAGCTCCCAGTACTACGAGGTCGATGGCCGCATCGTCCGCGTCGACCGGACCACGCGGCAGATCCTGAACGTCTCCCCAACCGACGCGACCGAAGACACCGGCGTCCCGGAGCCCTGATCGCGTAGCCTATCGCGGCGAAGCGACAACGGCGAACGCTTTCGGTACCTTGATCTCGGCATCGCGGCGAGACGACGACGCTCGGCGTTCATTCCCTGCATGGCGAGGCATCCACCGAACTTCCGGGCGCCCCGCCTGATCTGAACGCAGATCGAGATGCCGCTTCCGCTTCGATGCGCGACGCCATGCCACCGTGGGCTCGATCGGAGCCGGGACGAAGGGCGAGGCTTTTCGTGCCTCGAGCAACGTGACCTTCCGCTCGCCAACGAGCCGTGGTGTCCGATCCTCTGTCTAGAGACACGGGTGATCGCCCGGGCGACCCGTCATCCATCGTTCGCGTCCTCGACATCAGGCGTCCCCTGGGGAGCGCCGAACCGTTTCGCGGTCCGGCGGACGCGGGGTCACTCGGCGGCGACGCGGCGCGCCTCGAGGAGCGGCTTGAGGTAGCGGCCGGTGTAGCTCGCCTCGACCGCCGCGATCTCCTCGGGCGTGCCGGTCGCGACCACGCTGCCGCCGCCGTCGCCACCCTCGGGGCCGATGTCGATGACGTGATCGGCGGTCTTCACGACGTCGAGGTTGTGCTCGATCACGACCACCGTGTTGCCCTGCTCGACCAGTTCGTGCAGCACCTCGAGCAGCTTGCGCACGTCCTCGAAGTGCAGGCCCGTCGTCGGCTCGTCGAGGATGTAGAGCGTCCGCCCGGTGGACCGCTTGGCCAGCTCCTTGCTGAGCTTGACCCGCTGCGCCTCGCCGCCCGAGAGCGTCGTCGCCTGCTGGCCGACCTTGATGTAGCCGAGGCCGACGCGGACCAGCGCGTCCATCTTCTCGCGGATCGAGGGCACCGCCTTGAAGAACTCCTGCGCGTTCTCGACCGTCATCTCGA
>CAYMRW010000085.1:0-8375 GCA_964392825.1 uncultured Rhodobacterales bacterium | reverse complement strand
CTGCCAGCGGTCGTAGGCGCGAAGCGCGTAGCCCCCCGTCGCCACGAAATCGAGACAGGCGTCGAACTCTGCCCGCGTGAGCCGCGCGTAGGCGCCGGCGCTGGTGACCTGGCCGAAGAGGTCGTCCGCGTCGAACGGTCCCGAGCAGGCGGCGATCAGCATATGCTGGCAGAGGACGTCGCGGGGCCCGGGGCCGCGCGGGTCGCCGTCGAGGTCGCGTTCGCGCACGGCGGCGAGGGCGGCGACGCACTCCACCACCTCGAAGCGGTTGGCGGGGACGAGGATCGCCTTCGAGGGCGCGTTGTAGCGGTGGTTGGCGCGCCCGATCCGCTGCACCAGCCGCTTGACGTTCTTGGGCGCGCCCATCTGCACGACCAGGTCGACGTCGCCCCAGTCGATACCGAGGTCGAGCGATCCCGTGGCGACGATCGCGCGGAGCTCGCCCGCGACCATCGCTGTCTCGACCCGGGTCCGCTGTTCGCGGCTGAGCGAGCCGTGGTGGATGCCGATGGGCAGCCCCTCGTCGTTGGCGAGCCAGAGGTTGTGGAAGAAGATCTCGGCCTGCGCCCGCGTGTTGTGGAAGATGAGCGTGGTGCGGTGCCGGCGGATGAGATCGAGCACCTCGGGGATGGCATAGGCGCCGCCGCCCCCGGCCCAGGGCGGCGGCGCCGCGGTCGCGAGCATCGAGATGTCGGGGTCTGGCCCCGGATCGGCGAGGAGTATCGGGCAGGGATCGGGATGCCGCGCGAGATACGTGGCGATGGCCGCCGGGTCCTCGACCGTCGCCGACAGTCCGACGCGGCGGAGGCGGGGTCTCAGCGTCTGCAGTCGCGCCAGCGCCAGCATGAGCTGATCGCCGCGCTTCGATTCGGCGAGGGCGTGGATCTCGTCGACCACGACGCGTTCGAGGCCGGCGAAGATCCGCGGGGCGTCCTCGTAGCTGACGAGGAGCGCGAGGCTTTCGGGCGTGGTCAGGAGGATGTGCGGCGGGTCCCCCCGCTGCCGCTGCCGCCGCGCGTAGGACGTGTCCCCGGTGCGGTCCTCGACCCGGACGGCCAGGCCCGCCTCGGTCACCGGGGCCATCAGATTGCGCCGGATGTCCGCGGCGAGCGCCTTGAGCGGCGAGACGTAGAGGGTGTGCAATCCCTGATGCGCGCCGTCCGCAAGCTCCGCCAGCGTCGGCAGGAAGCCCGCCAGCGTCTTGCCGCCCCCCGTCGGCGCGATAAGGAGCTGCGCCGGCGCCCCTGCACGCTCCAGCATCTCGACCTGGTGCGGGTGCAGCGACCAGCCGCGGCGGTCGAGCCAGTCCGAGAGGGCAGGGGGCAGGCGCGTCATCGGCCGAGAGATAGCGCCTCGCGGCGGCGGGGTCAGGAGGGCCCACCGATGCGGCCCGTGGTCGGCCTCTGGTCCGAGCCCGGCGCTGCGAGGGCCCTCATCGCGGCGCCGAAGCGGGAGTCGTCCTGACGTCGCGTCGCCGCAACGCCGGGCCGGGCGACGATGCGCCCCGCAAGGGCGGCCACGGCCTTCGGGGTCAGCCCTGGAAGATGCGCACGATCTCGCTCTCGAAGCTCGCCCACGTCATCGTGGCGCGGTTGCCGGCGTAGCCGTGGTAGTGCGAGCGCCCCGACGAGTTCGGCAGGCCCGCCCAGATCTTGGCGAGATTGTTCATGAACTGGCGGTGTCCCATGACCCCGTCGCGGAACGCGGCCAACCCGGCCTCGGCGAAGAGTTCGTCGGCAAGCCGGTCCTGCAGGCGGGGCGAGAACCGTTCGTCCGGCGCGGCGCCGATCTGGCGCGCCAGCCGCTTCAGGGTCGACGGAATGAACTGGTAGCGGCCGATCGCGTGCGGCTGGCCCGGGGTCGCCGCGATCCAGGCGTAGATCTCGCCGAGCGTCATCTCGGTCGGGCGACGCGCGGGCAGGCGCCGCGCCCCGTAGTTGATGGCGTCGTAGCCGTCGCGGCGCGACTCGGCATGGCCGATCAGGTGGCGCAGCCGCTCGATGTAGCTGGCGTTCGGGTCGAGCGGGGCGAACCCGCCGCCGGTCCCGCCGTATCCGGGGTCGGCGCCGTGCTGCGGCAGCGGCGCGAACAGACCCTCCTGGCCGGCGAAGAGGCTCGAGCCGCGCCGGGTCGCGCCGACGTCGACGGCGGGCGCGCTGACGGCGATGAAGGGGCGGCGCGCGTCGGTCGGTGCCGCCTCGGGCGCTGCCTGCAGCAGGGCCCCCTTGGACCCTCCGAACACGCTGTCGCCCAGGAGCGAGACGGGCCCGGCGACGGAACCGGCCGGCACGGACGAGGCGAGCACGGCAACCAGCGCCCCGGCGAAGAATGTCTGCAGCATGCCCACCTCGTTCTGAGATCCCGTGGCGGGCGCGACACTGACCGGGCGACGTTGACATCACGTTGCCGGGCGACGGGAAAGGCCGCTCAATCGCGCAGCATCTCGAGCCCCCGGAGGAGGAGAAGCACGGCAAGCGGCGTCGTCCACAGCATCGTACCGCCGATGGCGACCTTCTCGATGATGCCGTCGTAGGCCGTGGGCGCGAGCTTGAAGGCCGTCGCGAACACGATCCAGATCGCCGCCGCGGCGACGAAAAGGATGCCGTAGATCCGGTGCACCTCGGCGATGCCCCGTGCCATCAGCAGCGGTCCCGCGAGGTAGAGGGGGCCGAGCAGGAACGTGAGCTTGGTGTGTACGGTCATGTCGGCGACGTTCTCAGGGCCGGCGCGCAGGTCGTCCCAGAGGCCGAGCAGCGTGACGACGAGCGCCGTGAAGGCGAGGGCGAAGAGGCCGAGCGACCACGCCATGCGCCCCAGATGCGCATGCGCCGCGCCGATGGCGAGCGCGATCAGGCCGCCGGCATTGACGTAGAAGCCGAGGTCCATGATCCACTTGTGCGGCCCGCGCGCGAGATCGCTGATCGTGTCGGCGACGAAGTCGTGCTGGGCTATGCCCACGGCGAAGGCGATCGCGACGATGGGCCCGATGTTGCCGACGAGGCCGAGGCCGCCGCAGGCCACGAGGAGTTCGGGCCGCTCTCTCGCGACGACCTCTCGCGACTTTCCTGCTGATGCGATTTGTCCCGCCATGGCGCTTCACCTCCCTCGGGCGAACGGCGGGGTCGAGCCACGGGTTCCTCGGGTTCCGTGCGCTGCAACTTGCGGCGGATCACCGGGCGATCGGTTCGTCGCGCACGAACAGGTTGGCCCAGGCGCGGTCGACGAGGTCCGGGCGCATGCGCGGCGGCAGCCCCTCGAAGGCGCAGATGGCGAGGATCTGATCGACGAGGTAGATCGGCTGGTAGCTGGCATAGGCATGGTCGATCTCGGGGTACCTGACCTCGAGGAGGTGCCGCATCGCTTCGGGACAGACCTCGAGCCCTTTCCGGGCAGCGACGAGATCGAAGATGCGCACGAAACCTTCGCGGGACGGACCCTCGATCTTGATCTTGAAGAAGATGCGGCGCAGCGCGGCGCCGTCGAAGATCTCGTTCGGGTGGAAGTTGGTGGAGAAAATCACCAGCGTGTCGAATGGCACCTCGAACTTCTCGCCCGACTGCAGGGCGAGGATGTCGCGCCCCTCCTCCAGCGGCACGATCCAGCGGTTGACGAGCGCCTGCGGCGGCTCGGCCTGGCGGCCGAGGTCGTCGACGATGAAGACGCCGCCGGTGGCCTTGAGCTGCAAAGGCGCCTGATAGGTCCGGCTGACCGGGTTGTAGACGAGGTCGAGCATGTCGAGCGAGAGCTCGCCCCCCGTCACCACGGTTGGCCGGTCGCAGAGCACGTAGCGGGCGTCGAACCGCGTCGTGCGGCGGAGCGCGGTCGGGTCGTCCTCGGGCGCGGCGGCGGCGGTGTGCACGATCGGGTCGTAGACCGAGATCACGGTGCCGCCGTACTCCACCGCGCGGGGCACGTAGATGCGGCCGCCGATGGCGTCGCGGATGCCGTTCGAGATCGACGACTTGCCGTTCCCCGGCGGCCCGTACATCAGGACGGACCGCCCGGCGCCGACGGCGGGGCCGAGATGGTCGAGAAGCGCCGGCGGCAGCACCAGGTGCCCCATCGCGGCCGTCAGCCGCTCGCGCGTGATGGCGAGGTTGCGGATCGACTGGCGCCGCACCTGCTCGGCATAGGCGGCCAGCGGCACCGGCATGGGGCCGAAGTACTCCGATTGCGCCAGCGCGTCCTGCGCCGCGGCACGCCCGGCGTCGGTGAGACGAAAGCCCATCTCGCCGCCCGAATTCGCATGCAGCGTGCCCGTCGCCTCGAGGAGGCGCTGGCCCCGCGCCTCGTCGATGAGCTCCTGCGTCACCGGGACCGGCAGGCAGAGCGTGCGGGCGAGGTCGCGCGCCGTCTCGAGGCTCTGGCGGAACATCGTCTTGACCAGCATGCCGCGCATCACCATGGGCGACAGCCCGGTCTCGGCCGGTGTTCTCGGCGGGGTCGGGGCGGTGATGTCGCCGACGGCCATGTTCATGCAGCGGATCCTCGTCGCACGGGACGCCGCTTCTGACAGCCGATTGCGACGCCATCGTGGCGCCACGGCGGCGTCAAATCGACAATACGAGGTAGAAGACGAGGCTCGGCCCCAGGGCCAGCGCGAGCGGGAAATCGTGCCGCCGCTGCCAGCTTTGCCAGTGCGGCGTGCGGCGGCGGATCGCCGGTACGGCGCGTGCCAGGCGATGCACGGCGAAGGCGGCGAGCAGCGTCACGGCAAAGAGCATGGCGAAGGCGCCCGCGTCCTGTCGCGCGACGTAGGGCGCGATCGCCGCGGCGAGCTTGGCGTCGCCGGCCCCGAGGACGCCGAGCGCGTTCGCCGTGAAGCCGAGCATCAGGACGCCCGCGACGTGCAGCCAGCGCAGGCCGTACTCGCCGATCGGCAGCGCCACCGAACCAACGACGGCGAAGACGGCGAGGAGCGCGAGGACGGCAGCGTTCGGGATCTTCATGCGCGCCATGTCGGTCCAGGCGACATAGAGGCAGACCGGGGCGGCGAAGGGCAGGAACCAGGCGGCCGCCGACACCTACTCCGCCGGCGCCTCGAGAGCGTCGAGCGAGCGTGCCGCCGCCTCGAAATGCTGCGGATGGGTCTCGACGGCATCGCGCAGAAGCGCGCGGCCCGTCGCCACGTCGCCCTGCTTGACGGCGGCGAGCGCTGCCGTGTGCTGCAGCATCGCCCGCTCGCGCTGCGTCATCTCGACGATTGGCAGGTCGTAGTTGCGTCGCGCGCCGCGGGCGAGGACGAGGTTGTTCTTGGCGGTGAAGAGCGAGGGGTCGGCCTCGAGGGCGCGGGCGAAGAGCCGTTCCGCCCCGGCGGCGTCGCCGCGGCTGAGCTTGGAGAAGCCCCAGTTGTTGAGGATGCCCGCCGGCGCGCCGCTGAGCCGCACGGCGCGGCCGTAGAGCTCGTCGGCGCGCGCCCAGTCCTCCTCGCTGTCGGCGACCATGGCGGCGAGGCGCCAGCGCTCGCCGCTCGCGTGGCTCTCCGGGATGTCGGCGAGCGTCGCGGCAGCGGCCTCCCAGGCGCCGACGCGGATCTGCGCCTTGGCGAGCGCGACGCGGTCCTCGGCGCGGGCGGCGGGATGGGCGACGACGCCTTCCCACGCGGCCGCGGCCTCCTCGGGGTCGCCGGCGCGCTCGAGCGAGGAAGCGAGGCCGCGGCGCAGGT
The DNA here is from genome assembly GCA_964392825.1 of uncultured Rhodobacterales bacterium. Classification (GTDB taxonomy): domain Bacteria; phylum Pseudomonadota; class Alphaproteobacteria; order Rhodobacterales; family Rhodobacteraceae; genus Roseitranquillus. Next base: position 2,710 of record CAYMRW010000085.1, on the reverse strand, counting down.
CGATGCGGCCCGGTTCCTCGTCGGCGCTGCGGCTGAAATAGGCGACCGCCTCGTGCGGGTCGGCGCTCCGCATCATCGCGTCACTGAGATCGACCGAACCGATCACGTCCAGGGCGTCCACGGGATCGGCCGCCCGCTCGACCTCGGGCTCGTCGCGGAAGGCACCGCAGCCGCCGAGCGCCGTCGCCAGGCATGCGGCTGCAACAAGCGTCTGGCGCATCGTGTCGTCCCTTGCTGCTCGATCGGTCCAGTCTGCCCGGACGGCGCCGGGCGCGGACACTCGTTACGACCGAGCATACCCCGATTGCGCGAACCCGCACAGCCCCAACCTGCAGTTGCCTCGGGCGCCGGGGTCTAGTTGCCGCCGAGCGTCTGGGCGATCTCGTAGATCGACGGGGAGAGCAGGATGACAAGGAGCGGCGGGACGGTCAGCATCATCGTCGCCAGGGTCATCTTGGTGGGCAGCTTGTTGGCCTTCTCCTCGGCGCGCATGACCCGCTTGTCGCGCATCTCGGCCGCATAGACCCGCAGCGCCTCGGCGATCGATGTGCCGAAGCTCTGGCTCTGGATGAGGACGGTCGTGAAGCTCGCAACATCGCCGACGCCGGCGCGGGTGGCGAGGTCGCGGAAGACCGACGCCTTGTCCTTGCCGGCCTTCAGTTCCTGCGCCACGACCTCGTACTCCTCGGCCAGCGCCGGGTAGCCTGCGCGGATCTCGGTGGCGACGCGAATGATGGCCTGGTCGATCGACTGGCCCGCCTCGACGCAGACAAGCATCATGTCGAGCGCGTCGGGAAACCCGTTCTCGATCTCCTGGATGCGGGCGGCGCGGCGGCGGGTGACCCAGTACCGCGGTGCCAGATATCCGAAGAAGGCGGGCAGGGTCGCCGTCAGCACCATCTCCTGCATGCCCGGCGCGCCGGTGGCGCTCTTCAGGAGCGCCGCGGCGCTGCCCGCGACGAGAAGGCCGATGCCGAGCGCGAACTGCACGAAATGGAACATGCGCACGGCGTTCCGGCCGCGGTAGCCCGCCTGGCGCAACCGGAGCCGCGCGACCGACATCTCCGCGGCGTCCTGCGGCTCGAGGAAGGTCGAGTAGCGCGCGAGCTTGTCGCCGGCGCTGCCCTGCCGCAGCGTCGGTCGCGACGGATCGCCCGGGGGCGCGGCGTCGGCCCTAAGCTTGCCGAACGGGTCCGGCCGGCGGCGCAGCAGGAACGGCAGCGACAGGACGACGAGGAGAAGGCCCGCCGCCCCCGCCATCACCGCCGGCGCCAGCTCTCCGAAGCTCGTCTCGAACCAGGCGAGCGGGGTGTCGAGGAACCACGCCACGCTTCAGACCTCGATGTTCACGAGCCGGCGCATGACGATGACGTTCACGACGAGCAGCGTCGCCACGAAGAGACAGCCGGGGATGAAGTACGCCGTCTCGCTGACGCTGTCGTAGTAGCCAGGGCGGACGAGGTTGATGCCGATGAGCGCCACGATCGGGAAGCCCGAGAGGAACATTCCCGACCACTTGGCCTCGGCGGTGATCGCCTTGACCCTCCGGAACAGGCGGAAGCGGGCGCGGATCACCTTGGCGAGCCCGTCGAGGATCTCGGCGAGGTTGCCGCCGGACGTCTGCTGGATCGTCACCGCGACGGCGAGGAAGCGCAGGTCCTGCATGTCGAGCCGCTCGGCCATGGCCTTCAGCGCCTCGCTCATGTCGCGCCCGTAGGCAGCTTCGTCGGCGATGACCCCCATCTCGGTGCCGAGGGGGTCGGGCACCTCGCGGGCGACGATGCCCACGGCCGACGAGAACGGATGGCCGACGCGAAGCGAGCGAACCATGAGCTCGACGGCGTCGGGCAGCTGCTCCTCGATCATCGCCGTGCGCTTCGCGGCCTTGCGCCCGACCCAGACGTGGACGCCGCCGACGCCCATGAACCCCGCCGCGGCGATGCGCACGGGCAGCCCGGCCGAAGTGGCGAAGGTCAGCGCGACGAAGGCGAGCCCGGCGAGGAGGGCCATGACGAGGACGAGCTGCGCCGGCGAGAACGCGACGTTGCCCTTGCGCGCCCGGTCGGCGAGGAGCCCGAGAAGGGGCAGGCGCTGGGCGCGGACATGCTGGCCCATCTCCTTGCGGAGTTGCTCGAGCACCTGCTCGCGGCCCCCGCCCTTCTCCAGCAGATCGAGCCGCCGGTTGACCCGGCGGCTGAGGCTGATCGAGCGGCCGAAGACGACGAGATAAAGCCCCTCGACCAGGAGCAGGACCGAGACGAAGATGGCGCCGTAGATCAGCGGCTCGGGCGAGATCGACATTAGGCGGGCCCGACCGGCTCGAAGATGTCGGCGGGCAGGTCGTGGCCCCACATGCGGAACCGCTCGGCATAGTGGCTGCGCATGCCGGCGGCGGTGAAGTGGCCGAGGATCTTGTTGTCGGGCGTCAGGCCGGTGCGCTGGTAGCGGAAGATCTCCTGCAGCGTGATGACGTCGCCCTCCATGCCCGTGACCTCGGTGATCGAGACCATGCGCCGAGAGCCGTCCTGCAGGCGGCTCGCCTGCACGATCAGGTTGACGGCGCTGGCGATCTGCGCCCGCACCGCCTTGATCGGCATCTCGATCCCGGCCATCGCGATCATGTTCTCGAGCCGGCTGACGGCGTCGCGTGCGGAGTTGGCGTGGATCGTCGTCATCGAGCCGTCGTGGCCGGTGTTCATCGCCTGCAGCA
>CAYMRW010000084.1:0-8408 GCA_964392825.1 uncultured Rhodobacterales bacterium | reverse complement strand
TGGCGTCCACCGCCTCCTTGTCGCCGTTCACGACCTGCAGGATGCCGTCGGGAAGCCCCGCCTCCTTGAGGAGTGCGGCCAGCATCAGCGGCACCGAGGGGTCGCGCTCGCTGGGCTTGAGGATCATCGCGTTGCCGCAGGCGATGGCGGGCGCGAGTTTCCACATCGGGATCATCGCGGGGAAATTGAACGGCGTGATGCCCGCCACGACCCCGAGAGGCTGGCGCATCGAGTAGATGTCGATGCCGGGCCCCGCGGCGTCGGTGAACTCGCCCTTGAGCAGGTGCGGCGCACCGATGCAGAACTCCACCACCTCGAGGCCGCGCTGCACGTCGCCGCGGGCGTCGGGCAGGGTCTTGCCGTGCTCGCGGCTCAGCGCTTCGGCCAGCGCGTCCATGTCGCGATTGATCAGGCGGACGAACTCCATCATCACCCGCGCCCGCCGCTGCGGGTTCGTGGCCGCCCATGCAGGTTGCGCCGCGGCCGCGGCGTCGACCGCGGCGTCGACATCGGCCCGGCCCGCGAGCGCGATACGGGCCTGCACCTCCCCCGTGGCGGGATTGAACACGTCGGCCGCGCGGCCGCCGTTCGATCCCCCGACGCGGGCTCCTCCGACGAAGTGACCGATCTGCTGCATCCTGACCTCCCTGTCGCGGCGTGGGCGCACCCTAGGCGCGTCGGCGCGCCTGCGAAAGGGCGGCCGCCTTGACATCCCCGCGTTCTGACGGCGACCCTTGCGTCAACGGATGGGTTTTTGAGGAGTCGCGGCGATGCGGGTGCACCAGATCCTGCGTGCGAAGGGCACGGACGAGGTCGTGACGGTCGGCCCCGACACGGGTGTCGGCGAGGCCGTGACGCTGCTTTCGGAAAAGCGGATCGGGGCCCTGATCGTCTCGGAGGACGGCAAGCGGCCGGCCGGGATCCTGTCGGAGCGCGACATCGTTCGCGAACTCGGGCACCGCGGGACGGCATGCCTCGACGAGACGGTCGCGCAGATGATGACGACGAAGCTCGTCACCTGCCGCCCCGAGGATTCGGCCCACGAGATCCTCGAGAAGATGACCGACGGCCGCTTCCGGCACATGCCGGTCGTGGAGGGAGAGGACATGATCGGTCTCATCTCCATCGGCGACGTGGTCAAGGCGCGGCTCAGCGAGCTGGCGATGGAGCGCGATGCGTTGCAGGACATGGTGATGGGGCACTGAAGTCGCCCGGCGGCCCTGCAGACGAGCGTCGCTGATGCGGATCGCGCTCTATCCGGGCACGTTCGATCCGGTGACGCGCGGGCATACCGATATCATCCGGCGCGCGGCTTTGCTGGTGGATCGCCTGGTGATAGGCGTGGCCATAAATCGCGACAAGGGGCCGCTGTTCTCGCTCGAGGAGCGTGTGGCGATGCTCGAGGCCGAGGCCGCGCAGATCGGACCGTCGACCGGAACGGAGATTTGCGTGCATCCGTTCGAGAACCTACTCATCGACTGCGCGCGCGACGTCGGGGCGCGGATCATCGTCCGCGGCCTGCGTGCCGTGGCCGACTTCGAGTACGAATTCCAGATGGTGGGGATGAACCGGCGGCTCGACAGTTCGATCGAGACCGTGTTCTTGATGGCCGAGGCTGAGCACCAGGCCATTGCCTCGCGTCTCGTCAAGGAGATCGCGCGGCTAGGGGGCGACGTCTCGAAGTTCGTCGCCCCCACTGTTCGCGATGCGCTCGTGGCGAAGTTCGCCTAGCGGCCGTAGACCGCCTGTCGCGCGATCGGCTCGGCGTCGCCCGGATAAATGTCGAGGTCGAGCGCTATGTCGATCGGAAGGCTGCGGATCTCGCGCACCGTCTTTCGATAGGCGGCACGGTCGCGCAGTGTCTGTCTCAGTTTCGCAATCATAGGATCCGTCCCCGTAATGTTGCCCTGGCATCGTCCCGGCTCAGACGCCGTAGACGGCCCGGTGAGCGATGCGCCGCGCGCGCGCGCGATCGAGATCAAGGTCGAGCGCGACGTCGATTGGCATGCGGCGAAGTTCGGCGACCGTCTGGCGGTACGCGCTGCGGGCGCGGATGGCACGGTTCAGTCGGTTCACGAAGTTGGTCATGTCTCGGTCCTTTCGATGTGGAGGACGCTTTCGCCCTCGCAGGACCGAATGTGAGCGCCAACAGCGCCCGCAACAATGCACGCAAACTCCATGCTGCCATGCAGCAAGTGCATGGCGCGTAACGAAACTTTTACAAACGACCGACCGTTGCTTTCCGGTGTGCGATTGCCGCTGGAAATCAACGCGTTCGCCAGGGGGTGGCCCGGGGCCCTACGGACCCCGCGGCCTCGATCCGGGAGGCCCTGGCCCTAGACCTGATGCGCCATCGCCACAGCGGTGTCGCACATCCGGTTCGAGAAGCCCCATTCGTTGTCGTACCACGACAGCACGCGGCAGAGCTTGCCGCCTTCCATGACCTTGGTCTGATCGGTCGCGAAGATCGACGAGCGCGGGTCGTGGTTGAAGTCCATCGAGACGAGCTTCTCGTCCGTGTACCCGAGGACGCCCTCGAGTGGGCCGTCCGCTGCGGCGCGGACCGCGTCGTTGATCGCCTCGACGCTGACATCACGCGAGGTTGCGAACGTCAGGTCGACGACCGACACGTTGGGCGTCGGGACGCGGATCGCCACGCCGTCGAGCTTGCCGTCGAGCTCCGGCATGACGAGGCCCACGGCCTTGGCGGCGCCGGTCGATGTCGGGATCATCGACATCGCCGCGGCGCGGGCGCGGTAGAGGTCCTTGTGAAGCGTGTCGAGGGTCGGCTGATCGCCGGTGTAGGAGTGGATCGTGGTCATGAACCCGCGCTCGATGCCGAAGCTGTCGTGCAGGACCTTGGCGACGGGTGCGAGGCAGTTCGTCGTGCACGAGGCGTTCGAGACGACCTTGTCGTCGGCGGTCAGGCTCTCGTGATTGACGCCGTAGACGATGGTCTTGTCGGCGTTGGCGCCGGGCGCCGAGATCAGGACGGCCTTGGAACCGTTCTTCAGGTGGCTCGCCGCCTTGTCGCGCGCGGTGAAGATGCCGGTGCATTCGAGCGCGATGTCGACGTCGTCCCAGGGGAGTTCGGCGGGATCGCGCAGGGCGGTGACGCGGATCGGTCCGCGGCCGACGTCGATCATGTCCTCGCCCACCGTCACCTCGCCGGGGAACCGGCCGTGGACGCTGTCGTAGCGGATGAGGTGGGCGTTCGTCTCGACCGGGCCGAGATCGTTGATGGCGACGACCTCGAAGTCGGTGCGCCCCGTCTCGACGATGCAGCGAAGCACGTTGCGTCCGATGCGGCCGAAGCCGTTGATGGCGACCTTGACTGCCATGTCTTCCCCCTTGTCCGGCGTGCCCTTGCAGGGCGCCCTGTCACGATGGGGGGAGCCTTACGACGCCCGGGGCGGCTTGACCAGACGAGGCGGGCTAGACTGGGGTCGGTCCGCCGACCGGCCGCGACAGGTTGCGCGGCGGCGGAGCGTCGTTGGCCGCACGCGGATGCTCGACCCCGGTCCGCTGGTTGGCATCGATGAAGTCGAGCACCAGCGGACGGATGTTGGTACGCCACGAGCGCCCGGCGAAGATGCCGTAATGTCCCGCCCCGGGCTCGAGGTGCCGGGCCTTCTTGCCGTCCGGCAGCCCGGTCAGGAGATCGAGCGCGGCGAGGCACTGCCCGGGCGCGCTGATGTCGTCCTCCTCGCCCTCGACGACCTTTACGGCGACGTCGGTGATGGCGCCGATGTCGACATGGACGCCCTCCACCGTGAATGCGTTGCGGGCGATCTCGCGATGCTTGAACACCCGTTCGACGGTGGAGAGGTAGAACTCGGCCGTCATGTCCATGACCGCGAGGTACTCGTCGTAGAACCGGTTATGGCGGTCGTGGTCCGAGCCCTCGCCCTTCGAGACGCGGAAGATCTGCTCGGTGAAGGCCTGAGCGTGACGCTCTGCGTTCATCGACATGAACGAGGTCAGCTGCGACAGGCCGGGATAGACCATGCGCCCGGCGCCGGCATACTTGAAGCCCACTCGCTGCAGCACAAAGCGTTCCAGCTGTCCCATGGTGATGCGCCGCCCGAAATCGGTGACGTCGGTCGGCGCCGCGTCGGGGTCGATCGGTCCGCCGATCAGCGTGAGCGTGGCCGGCTGCGCGTCCGGATCCTCGGCGGCGAGATACGCGGTCGCCGCGAGCGCGAGCGGCGCCGGCTGGCAGACCGCGATCACGTGCGTGTCGGGCCCCAGGTGGCGTATGAAGTCGGCGAGGTAGAGGGTATAGTCCTCGACGTCGAACTTGCCCTCGCTCACCGGAATGTCGCGGGCGTTGTGCCAGTCGGTGATCCAAACCTCGGCGTCGGGCAGGAGGCTCGCGACCGTGGAACGCAGAAGCGTCGCGTAGTGGCCCGACATCGGCGCCACGAGGAGGACGCGCCGCGGCTTGTCCTCGCGGTCCGAGACGCAGAAGCGCAGCAAGTCGCCGAACGGGCGGTGCAGTTCGGGGCGGATCGAGACGACCTTGTCGCGGCCGTCGTCGCCGACGATCGTGTCGATGCCCCAGTCGGGCCGGGCGATCATCCGGGCGAAACTGCGTTCGGTCACCTCGCCCCAGGCGCGGACCATCGGGAAGAACGGCGTCGCCACGAGGCCGGTCACCGGAAACGAACCCGCCGCGACCGCCGTTGCCCCGAGCCACTGGCTTGCGGTCCGCCAGGTCTCCATGGCGTCGTAGGTCATCATGTATCGCATACGGCGAACTCCTTATTCCCGACGTGTCTGGCCCGGGCCGGCGCGCCGGGGTAGTGTTCAGAACGGAGCGATGCGGACGGGTCGCATCACAAAATTGCTGCACGTGCGAAAGGCTAGGGTGGAAATTGCGCCATGACAACTGAACAAACAGAAAATGGCAAAAATCTAGAGAAGCTGAACACCAATCTCGCCCGGGTCGAGGAGTTGAGCGCGCGCCTCGTCGCTGCCCTGGGACGTCGCAAGCCGAAGGGTCCGGGGCTGCACGGACCGAGCCAGGAGCTCTTCGTCAAGGCCGCATCGGCCTACATGGCCGAGATGATGGCGAACCCCGCCAAGATGCTCGAGCATCAAATCAGCTACTGGGGCAAGGCGCTGAAGCACTACGTCGACGCCCAGCACACGCTCGCCCAGGGCAAGCTCTCCCCGCCCGCCGACACCGGACCCCAGGACCGCCGCTTCTCGAACGAGCTCTGGGACACGCACCCGTACTTCAACTACATCAAGCAGCAATACCTGTTCTCGTCCGAGGCGATCCAGCGAGCCGTCGCGGACCTCGACCACCTCGACCCCAAGGACAAGAAGCGGATCGAGTACTTCAGCCGGCAGATCATGGACATGTTCAGCCCGACGAACTTCCTCGGCACCAACCCCGAGGCGTTGAAGAAGGCCGTCGAGACCGAGGGGCAGAGCCTCGTCTCCGGGCTCGAGAACCTCGTGCGCGACATCGAGGCGAACGACGGCGACATCCACGTGACGCTGGCCGACCGGGAGGCGTTCCGGGTCGGCGAGAACCTGGCAACGACCGAGGGCAAGGTCGTCTACCGCAACCGCCTCTTCGAGCTGATCCAGTATGCGCCGCTGACCGACGAGGTGCACAAGACCCCGCTGGTCATCTTTCCGCCCTGGATCAACAAGTTCTACATCCTCGATCTCAAGCCCAAGAACAGCCTGATCCGGTGGGTGGTCGAGCAGGGGTTCACCCTCTTCGTGGTGAGCTGGAAGAACCCCGACCCGAGCTACGCCGATGTCGGGCTCGATACCTACATCGAGGACGGCTACCTCGAGGCGATGAACCAGGTGCGGGCGATCACCGGTGAGGAGAAGCTGAACCTCGTCGGCTACTGCATCGCTGGGACGATGCTCGCCATGACGCTCGCGTACCTCCACAAGCAGGGCGACAAGCGGGTCGGTTCGGCCACGTTCTTCACCACGCTCACGGACTTCACCGATCAAGGCGAGGTCGGCGTGTTCCTCAACGATGATTTCATCGACGGCATCGAGCGCGAGGTGAAGGACCGGGGCGTCCTCGACTCGTTCTTCATGAGCCGCACCTTCAGCTTCCTGCGCTCGAACGATCTCGTCTACGGGCCCGCGATCCGCAGCTACATGATGGGCGAGACGCCGCCCGCCTTCGACCTGCTGTACTGGAACGGCGACGGCACCAACCTGCCGGCGCGGATGTCGGTCGAATATCTTCGCGAGTTCTGTCAAGCGAACAAGTTCGCCGACGGGGGATTCCAGGTCCTCGGCGAGACCGTGCAGCTCAAGGACGTCCGCGTGCCGCTCTGCGCCGTGGCGTGCGAGACGGACCACATCGCCGCCTGGGTCTCGAGCTTCGAGGGCGTGCGGCAGATGGGCAGCCGGTCGAAGACGTTCATTCTGTCGGAGTCGGGGCACATCGCCGGCATCGTGAACCCGCCGGCAAAGAAGAAGTACGGCCATTGGACCCATGGCGACTGGTCGGCCGACGCGGCGAACTGGAAGGCCAACGCGGCGTTCCACGAGGGCTCTTGGTGGCCCCGCTGGGGGGAGTGGTTGGCGAAGCGTTCGGGCGCCAAGGTGACGGCCCGCGCCGTCGGCGACGAAAAGCATCCCGCGCTCGCCGATGCGCCGGGAACCTACGTCGTCGAGGAACCTGCCATCTGATTTTTGCTGCACCGCAGCATTGCCCCCTTGCAATGCCGCAGTGCAGCGTGCATATGGGGTGCAGTCGAACGGAATTGCACACGCCAGAACGGAAGGAACCAGGCAATGAATGCTTCGCAAGACTACACCAAGATGATGCAGGACTTCATGGGCTCGTTCCCGATGATGGACATGTCCGCCATGCAGGAAGGCTGGAAGTCCTACGCCTCTTTCGGCGAGAAGATGTCGCGGGTCGCCCTCGACGCCGCCGAGAAGTCGACCGAGATCTCGTCGAAGTGGACGATCGACACGCTGACCAAGCTCGGCAGTGTCGCAACCGTCAAGGACGAGCCGGCCGACTACTCGAAAGCCGTGACCGACTTCGCGTCGGCGCAGGCCGAGTCGACGGCCGAGACGCTGGCCGCGTTCGCCGAGATCGCCAAGAAGGTCCAGATGGAGACCGTCGAGCTGATGCTCGCCGCCGGCAAGGACGCGCAGGAAGACGCGACCGTCGCCATGAAGAAGGCCGGCCGCGAGTACCAGTCGGCCGCCAAGCGCGCAGCGAAGTGACGTAGCGAGTGCTTTGGCCGGCGACCTCCCCGCTGGCCAAGGGTAAGGGGGCGGACCTTCGGGGTCCGCCCTTTTCGTTTGCGACATAACTAAGCCCCCGCGTTCCCCCCGGCGGGGCGCCCTTGAACTCCGCTTTCATTCACCCGGCTCGGGCCGTAAGCTTCGCCGCGGTGCCGCGCAGTTCCGGAGGGCGAAGTGGCCGACCCCGACAAACCCCTACTGATCAAGCGCTACGCAAGCCGCCGGCTCTACAACACCGAGACCAGCGACTACGTCACGCTCGACGACATCGCGGGCTTCATCCGCGGCGGCCGCGAGGTCGTCATCAAGGATCTGAAGAGCGGCGACGACGTCACCCGGCAGTACCTCCTGCAGATCATCGCCGAACACGAGAGCCGGGGGGAGAACGTCCTGCCGCTCGGCGTTCTGAACGATCTCGTGCGCAGTTACACGACGCAGGCGCAGAGCGTGGTGCCGCAGTTCCTCGCCATGTCGTTCGACATGCTGCGCCAAGGCCAGACGCGCATGCTCGAATCGATGACGAGCCCCATGTCGGCGATGCCCGGCTACGAGGCGATGCGTGCGCAGCAGGAGGCGTTCCTGAAGGCCATGACGGGCGGCATGTCCGGCAACTGGTCGGGTCCCGTACCCGAGGATCAGGATGGCGACGGCGCCGAGGTCGACGAGCTCGAGGAAATCAAGCGCCAGATCAGCGAGATGCAGGCCAAGCTCGAAAAGATGGGCGGCTGAGGGAGCTCAAGCGACGGACGCGAAGACCGCGGTCAGCGATCGTTCGAGCCTGTCGAACATCTCGTCCATCTGCGCCTCGGTGATGACGAAGGGCGGGCAGAGCACGATCGACTGCCCGAGCGGGCGACAGATCAGCCCGTGATCGGTGCACGTATTGGCAATGCGCTCGCTGACGCTGAGCTCCGCCGGGAACGCTTGCCGCGTGGGCTTGTCGGCGACCGCTTCCAGGGCCCCCATCAGCCCCTTGCCTCGCCACTCCCCGACGTTCGGATGCTCCGCGAGCCGCGCGAGCCCCGCCTCGAACCGCGGCGTCAGAGCCTGCACCCGTGCGAGGAGGCCGCCATCGAGGATCAGCGAGATCGCTGCGAGGGCGATCGCGGCGCCGACCGGATGCCCGCTCGCCGTGAAGCCGTGCGGGAACTCCTCGACCG
>CAYMRW010000083.1:0-8414 GCA_964392825.1 uncultured Rhodobacterales bacterium | reverse complement strand
TGGGTCTCCCCGGCGGAGTTACAGTCCGCTGCCGCACCTTGCAGCACGTCGCCCCGGCGCCGTTCCGAAGGGGGACGGCGACGTCGCGGCGGAATACCGGCGGCCCCCTGGGCGGTCAAGACCCCTTCTCGGGGCCGCGCGCCTTGCACCCAGGGCCATCGCCAGCGCACTCTCCGGGACCGGTGCAGGGGGGCGAACATGGCGCGCAAGCCGGACTGGGTGGTGGGCAGGGAACGCGCGCGGAAGGCCTCGGAGCGCGAGACGGTCTGGCTCTTCGGCCACCACGCGGTGCGGGACGCGCTTCTGAACCCCGCGCGGGAAAAGTTTCGCCTGGTCGTCACCCGAAACGCTCTCGACAAGCTCGCAGACGCGGTGGCGGCAGGTCCGGAGCCCGAGATCGTCGACGCGCGGCGCTTCCCCGATCTCGTCGACCGGGGTTCGGTGCATCAGGGCGCCGTGCTCGAGGCGCGGCCCCTGCACTGGGGTACGCTCGAGGAGGTTTGCGGAGCCGACGAGGCCGCGACCGTCGTCCTTCTCGACCGCGTCAGCGATCCGCACAACGTCGGGGCGATCCTCCGTTCGGCGGAGGTCTTCGGCGCCCGGGCCGTCGTCGCGCCGCGGCGGCACAGCGCCCCCGAGACCGGCGCCCTCGCCAAGGCCGCGTCGGGCGCGCTCGAACGGCAGCCCTATCTCCGCGTCGTCAATCTTGGCGGGGCGATGGAGACCCTGCGGGCCATGGGCTACGCGATCGTCGGCCTCGACGGCGCTGCCGACGGCGTCCTCGGCGCCGGACTGCCGGACGGACCCATCGCCGTGGCACTCGGGGCGGAAGGCGCGGGCCTCAGGGAGCGCACGCGCGGACTTTGCGACCGTCTGGTGCGCATCCCGTCGACCAGCGCCTTCGGGTCGCTCAACGTCTCGAACGCGGCAGCCGTCGCGCTCTATGCTGCCGCGTCGCGCGCCGGGCGCGGGTAACGGGATCTCACCTTGCCGTTGAACGGGTGGGACGAAGACGCCCGGCGGGGCATCTTTTCGGGGATCGAAAAGGCAGCAGCATGCCGACACGACGCTACGTCATTCTCACCACCTGTTCCCTTCCGTTCCTCGCGGCGGGCGGTCCCGCGCGGGCGAAGTCCGAGGCGGTCTACGCGGAAGACGGGATCGCGATCCGCGGCGCCGATGCGGTCGCGTACTTTCAGGGGAAGGGGGCTGTTGCCGGCACGGTGCGGGAACGCGTCAGGTGGCATGGTGCGTTCTGGCTGTTCTCGAGTTCCGCCAACCGGGAAGCGTTCGAGCGCGAACCGCGGCGCTTCGCCCCGCGCTTCGGAGGGTACTGCGCGTACACGTTGTCGCAGGGCCGCCTCGCCGCGTCCGACCCACGCGCCTACGCGCTTCATGGCGGGCGTCTGTACCTCATGCATTCAGTGGCAGATAGAAAGGCTTGGACGGAGAACCTCGACCGAAACGTGCGGTTGGCCGAGGCCTATTGGCCGCAGATCGTCATGTAGGGTCCGGTCTCATCACGAATTAGCGCAGAGGGTGCAATCTATGCCCCAATGCCTTACATTCGAAGGATGGTGCAGCTGGTCGGAACACCGCTGCACCGTTTCACTGTCCCTCGTTCCGCGACTGGCGCCCGATCTCGATATCGGGCGCCTTTTTCTTTGGGGTGCTTGCATCGCCCGCCAGACGCAAGTCGGTCGCCCCGGCATCGGCGGATTTCGGCACATGCCTGCAGGGATCGGGGGGCCGCTTATCCGGGGCACGCCGGCAAGACGCTCTTCGAAGAGAGGGTGCTGGCGGACTTTTACCAAGCCCCGCCCGATGCCGACATGACCGACCTCCTCCGCGGGCCGGAGGATGTGCCGCCGATCGTCGCCGTCGCCCCCGATGCGCTGCCCGGGCTGCGCACCCTGTTGGATGCAGATCGGCGTCTGGAACAATGAGGCCGCGGCGATGGCCCGGGACCGGAGTGTGGGCGTGATCGAGAGCCCGTGCGCCAAGCTGGAGCACCTGCGCCTCTGGGGCGAACTGCTCAAGGGGGCGTCGCCACGGACGTGATCTCGTCCTGGCTTCGAGGCATGCTCCATTGTGCAAGTGAGCTAGCGCGATGCCTTCTCCTCGATCCCCGAGCGGGCCTCGCGCCGCGCGAGCTCGGCCATCACGTCGTCGAGGCGGACGCCCCGTGCGGCAAGCATGACGAGGAGGTGGTAGAGCACGTCCGCCGCCTCGGCGCAAAGCTCTTCCTCGGAGCCCGACAGGGCCGCGACGACGGCCTCCACCGCCTCCTCCCCGAACTTGCGCGCCGCGCGCTCCGGTCCGGCGGCCAGAAGCTGCGCCGTCCACGATGTCGCGGGATCGGCGCCTCCCCGCGCCTCGATCGTCGCCGCGAGCCGCTCGAGCGGGGTCATTCGAGGCGCACCGGGATGCCCGCCGCCGCCATCGCCTGCTTCGCCTCGCCGATCGTGTGTTCCCCGAAGTGGAAGATCGACGCCGCGAGGACCGCCGATGCGCCCCCTTCGACCACGCCGTCGACGAGGTGCCGAAGCGTCCCGACGCCGCCCGAGGCGATGACGGGAACGGACACAGTGTCGACGATGGCCCGGGTGAGGGCGAGGTCGAAGCCCGCGCGCGTGCCGTCGCGATCCATCGATGTCAGCAGGATCTCGCCCGCGCCCTGGCGCTCGACCTCGGCGGCGAACTCGAGGGCGTCGACGCCGGTCGGCCGCCGGCCGCCATGGGTGAAGATCTCCCAGCGGCCGCGGGCGACCGCCTTCGCGTCGATGGCGACGACGATGCACTGGCTGCCGAAGCGGTCGGCGGCGCGTGCCACGACGGTCGGGTCGGCGACCGCAGCGGAGTTCAGGCTTACCTTGTCGGCGCCGGCGAGAAGCAGGGCGCGCACGTCGGCGGCGGTCTTGACGCCGCCGCCGATGGTCAGGGGCATGAAACAGTGCTCGGCCGTTCGCGTCGCGAGATCGTACATGGTGCCGCGATTCTCGTGCGTGGCCGCGATGTCGAGAAAGCAGAGCTCGTCGGCGCCGGCAGCGTCGTAGGCCTGCGCCGCCTCGACCGGATCCCCGGCATCGACGAGGTCGACGAAGTTGACCCCCTTGACGACGCGGCCATCTTTAACGTCGAGGCATGGGATGACGCGGACCTTCAGCACGGGCCCCGTCTAGCCGCGCCCGGCGCCGCGCAAAAGCCCCGCGAGCGCGACCGACGCATACGAAACGGGAGGAACCGCCATGCACCTGCGCCATCTCATCGCCGCCCTGTCCATGGTCGTCGGCGCGGCGCCGGCCGCGGCCGACATCGAGCAGGTCGAGGCCGAAGGCACTGTCGACGACGTGATGAAGCGCTTGGAATCGGCCGTCGTCACGGCCGGCGCCACGGTCTTTGCCAGGGTCGACCACGGGGCCGGGGCCGACAGCGTCGGAACGCCGATCGGCGCCAGCCAGCTTCTGATCTTCGGCAGCCCGAACCTCGGCACCCCCGCGATCGTCGACGACCCCCTGGCGGGCCTCGTCCTGCCGCTCAAGGTGTTGGTCTATGCCGACGGCGAGGGGCAGACGCGCATCGCCTACGAGGAGGTCGAGACGATGTTCGACGACCTCTCCATCGACGACGATGCGGAATACGTCGAGACGATGGAGCGCGTCCTGGGCGGCTTCATCGAGACGGCGGCGTCGGAGTAGCGCGGGCGAGGACGGAGAGCGCCTCGTCGAGGTCGATCGCCCCGTCGTAGAGGGCGCGGCCGACGACGGCGCCGCTAACGTGCCCGGTGTCGTGCAGCGCCGCGAGGTCGGCGAGCGAGGCGACGCCCCCCGATGCGATCACCGGCACCTCGACTGCCCGGGCAAGCGCAGACGTCGCCTCGATGTTGGGGCCGGCCATGACCCCGTCGCGGTCGATGTCGGTGTAGACGATGGCCCCGACCCCGGCATCGGCGAGCCGGCGGGCAAGGTCGACGGCTCCGATCTCGGTACGCGTGGCCCAGCCGCGTGTCGCCACCATGCCGCCGCGGGCGTCGATCCCGACGGCGATGCGGCCCGGATGCGCCGTCGCGGCGCGGCGGACGAACTCGGGGTCCTCCACCGCGGCCGTTCCGAGGATGACGCGCGCGACGCCCCGCTCCAGCCAGGCCTCGACGGCGGCCATGTCGCGGATGCCGCCGCCGAGCTGCACCGGGACCGTCGCGGCCGAAAGGATGCCGGCGACCGCGTCGCCGTTCACGGATCTCCCGGCGAAAGCTCCGTCGAGGTCGACGACGTGGAGCCATTCGCAGCCGGCCTCGACGAAGCGCCGCGCCTGCTCCGCGGGGTCGTCTCCGAAGACGGTGGCCGCCGCCATGTCGCCGCGAAGAAGGCGAACGCAGCGGCCGTCCTTGAGATCGATCGCAGGGTAGAGGATCATTGGAACTCCGCGCCACGTGCGACGGCCGGGTTGCCAGATGAGGCCCCCGGATGCAAACCGCTGAGCCCGGGGGGACACGGATGCGCCTCGTCCTGTCGATCATGGCGTCGCTCGCGGCGCCGCCGGCGATGGCCCAGGATGCCGTCCTCGGAACGTGGAGGACGCAGCCCGACGACAACGGCAACTTCGGCCATGTTCGCGTCTACGAGTGCGGACCGGCGATCTGCGGACAGCTCGTCGGGGCGTTCGATGGCTCGGGCACCGCGATCCCCAGCGACCAGGTCGGCAGGCGCATCGTCCGGGATATGCGTCCCGAAGGCGGCGGCGCCTACCGCGGCGGCAAGATCTACGCGCCCGACCGCGGCCGGACCTACGACGCGAAGATGGATCTGGCCGGCGATACGCTCGCCGTCGCGGGCTGCATCCTCGGGATCTGTCGGTCGCAGCGCTGGGTCCGAGCCGGGCGCTGAGGGGTCAGCGCCCCCAGCTGCGCACCGCGCCGCAATCCATGTGCACGAAGTTCGACCGGCTGTAGCGACCGACGCCGCCGGCGTTGCAGGCCGCCGCGGCTTTGGCGACCTGCGCGACCGAGCGCGAGCCCAGGCGCAGATCCGCAGCCTGCCCCTTCATGTGCAGCGAGTTCCGGGCGACGCCCCCCGAGCGACTGCGCAGCATCGCGTTGGTCTCGGGCGAGCGGTATCCCGAAACGAGCAAATAGGGCTCGTCGGTGCCAAGCATCCGGTGCGCCGCGGACATGATGTCGATGGCCCGGGTGTCGATGTTCACGGACTTGTTGTTCCGCCAGTCGCGCATGAAATGCGAGACCTCCTTCAGCGCCTCGCCGATGTACTGGCCCTCGATCCAGTAGATCGTGTCGACGCTCTCGCCTGTGCGGCCGGAGTACATTCGGAGGCGCCTGACATCCCCGTTGCCACGGAGGATGCCGAAGGCCTGGGTCGGAACCGGGCTCGCGGCCACCGCGGTCGCGGCAAAAGCCCCGAGCAAGGCGCGCCTGTCGACGCACGTTGCCGTGATGTTTCGCATATTCTACGCGTTGTCCCGTCGCTTGCCTGTCACCGCTGTGGTCGCGGTCTTTGTCTGACCTTTCCGGTCTGCCCAAAGGTATCGCATGGCCGTGCGCGCCGATGAAAGAGCGTTCGTGCGGCCCCGTCGAATTAATCGCGGCTTGGCAAAAATTCGCCTAAGGTTACAATTCGCGCTTGTCTTGAAAATCCGGTTGCGCGCCGCGACTTGCTTGCGACATCAAGTAGCTTTCGCGAAGAGCGGACTGGACGCTCTCCATTCACCGGAAGCAAGGTCTGGGCTGCATGAGCCGTCAAAGAGTGTTCGAGATGCTCCGAATCACCGCCGTCGTCGTTCTGTCGTCGGCCCTGGCCGTCGGGTCCGCAGACGCCGAAGCCATAACGCCGTTCATGCAGGGTGTCGCCCGGGCGGCGGCGGAGGACGAGGCCGTGGCCGCCTTCTACCGCTCGCATGGATACGAGGCCATCTGGACGGATGCCGAGGAGGACGATCGGGCGAGGCTCGCGGCCCTCGTCACAGCGCTCTCCCGGTCCGACCATCACGCCCTGCCGGTCGACACGTTCACCGAGAATGCGGTGCGCCGACACCTCCGCGGGGTGCGCACCGAGGCAGATCGCGGCCGCGCGGAGGTCGAGCTCAGCCGTCTGTTCCTCGCCTACGCGCACGCGGTCCAGTCAGGCGTCACCTCGCCCGATGCGATCTCGGAGGAGATCAAGCGCACCGCCCCGCGCCGCGAAGGCGCCGACCTTCTGCAACGCCTCGTCGACGAGCCTCCCGCGCAGGCCATGCGCTCGCTGCCGCCGGCCACGCCCGAATACGCGCATCTGGTACGCGCGCGCACCGAGCTGAAACGCGCTGCCGCCGCCGGCGGATGGGGCGTCGCGGTGCCGAAGGGACGCTACGAGATCGGTTCCGTCGGCGACGGTGTCGTCCTGCTGCGCAACCGCCTCATCGCCATGGGGTATCTCCCTCGCACGGCGCAGGCCGTCTACGACGATAATTTCGCGGACGCGGTCCGGCGGTTCCAGGCGGACCATGGCCTTGTCGTCGACGGCATTGCCGGGGGCGAGACCGTTGCCGAGATCAATCGCGAGCCGCGGGACCGGCTTGCCCAGGTCGTGGTCGCCATGGAGCGCGAACGCTGGCTGAACGTCGACCGCGGCGCCCGCCACATCTGGGTCAATCTCGCCGATTTCAGCGTGACGCTACTCGATCAAGGCGTCCCGCGCTTCGCGACGAAGGCGGTGGTCGGCGCGGCCCGGGACGATCGGCGCAGCCCCGAATTCTCCGACGTGATGGACCACATGGTCATCAATCCGAGCTGGCACGTCCCACGTTCCATCGCGATCAACGAGTACCTCCCGTCGTTCCGGGCCAACCGCTACGCCAACAGGCATCTTCTCGTCTATTACCGCGGCCAGCCGATCGCGCGCGAACGGATCAACTTCTCCGCGGTCACGCCGCAGAACTGGCCGTTCCAGCTGCGACAGCCGCCGTCGAGGTCGAACGCCCTCGGTCTCGTCAAGTTCATGTTTCCCAACCGGTGGAACATCTATCTGCATGACACGCCGGAGAAACACCTGTTCGACCGCACCGTGCGCGCCTACAGCCACGGCTGCATCCGCCTGCACCAGCCCTTCGAGTTCGCCTACACCCTGCTCGAGCCGCAGACCGGCGATCCGCGCGGTTTCTTCGAGGCGCAGCTTGCCACCGGCCGTGAGACCCGAGTCGACCTCGAGACCGAGGTGCCGGTCCATCTCGTCTACCGGACCGCTTTCGCGACCGAACGCGGCCGGATGCAGTTCCGCCAGGACGTCTACGGCCGCGATCGCGCCGTGATCGCGGCGCTCGAGGCCGCCGGGGTGGAGGTCGTCGGCCGCGGCAGCTAGAACCTCCCCCGCGACCGTCGGGGAGGGGTTCGATGCGCTACACTGCAGGTGAGATCGCGCGCGCCCTCGATGCGCAACTGCATGGGGACGCAGAGCTGCGGATCGCGCGCCCGGCCGAGCCTGCGGATGCCGGTCCCGACGATCTGGCCCTGGCCATGGACCCCAAGTACGCCGAGGACCTCTCGCGCGGACTTGCGCGTGCCGCCCTGGTATGGGAGGGGGCGGACTGGCGCGATCTCGGTCTCGACGTCGCGATCGTCGTGCGGCGGCCGCGTCTCGCGCTGGCCGGAGTGACCCGCCTCATGGATGCGGGGCCCGGCATCGCGCCCGGGGTGCATCCGTCGGCCGTCATCGACGCCGAGGCGGCACTGGGGGCGGGGGCGGCGATCGGTCCCCTCGCGGTCATCGGCCCGGGAGCGCGGATCGGGCGCGGGGCGCGGATCGGGCCGCACGCCTACGTCGCGCCGGGCGCCGTGATCGGAGACGACGCGCTCATCGGCGCCGGCGTCCGCATCATGCCCAAGGTGCGGATCGGCGATCGCTTCGTCGTGCACCCGAACGCGGTGATCGGTGCCGACGGCTTCTCGTTCGTGACGCCCGAGAAGTCCGGGGTCGAGCGGGTGCGCGAGACCCTCGGCGACGCCGGCGACTTTCTTGCGCAGAGCTGGACCCGGATCCATTCCCTCGGCGGCGTGGAGATCGGCAGCGATGTCGAACTCGGTGCGTGTTCGTGCATCGACGCCGGCACGATCCGGCCGACCCGGGTCGGCGACGGCACCAAGTTCGACGACCTCGTCATGATTGGCCACAACGCCGAGATCGGACGGGACTGCCTGTTCGCCGGCCAGTCGGGCGTTGCCGGCTCGACCCGGATCGGCGACCGCGTCGTCTTCGGCGGGCAGGCGGCCGCCAACGACAACATCTTCATCGGCGACGACGTCATCGTGGGTGGCGGCAGCAAGATCATCTCGAACGTGCCGGCAGGCCGCGTGCTCATCGGCTACCCGGCCCAGAAGATGGAGCATTTCGTCTCCGGCATGCGCAACGTCCGACGCCTTGGAAGGC
>CAYMRW010000082.1:7610-8420 GCA_964392825.1 uncultured Rhodobacterales bacterium | reverse complement strand
GACGTCGACGACCTCGTCGCCCTGGTCCGGAACTACAATCCGCGCTGCGACGAGGTCCTGCTGCGCCGTGCCTACGATTACGGCGCGGCAATGCACGAGGGGCAACGGCGGCATTCGGGCGAGCCCTATTTCACGCATCCCGTAGCGGTCACGGCGATCCTGACGGAGATGCAGCTCGACGACGCGACGCTCGTCACCGCTCTTCTTCACGATACCATCGAGGACACCCGTTCGACGCATCGGGACCTCCAGGAGGTCTTCGGGCGCGAGGTCGCCGACTTGGTCGACGGCGTCACCAAGCTTACCAACCTGCAGCTGTCGTCGACCGAGACCAAGCAGGCCGAGAACTTCCGCAAGCTCTTCATGGCGATGGCGCGGGACATGCGCGTGATCCTCGTCAAGCTCGCCGACCGGCTGCACAACATGCGCACCATCAAGTCCATGCGCGCCGACAAGCAGGCGCAGAAGGCACGCGAGACGATGGAGATCTATGCGCCGCTGGCCGGCCGCATGGGTATGCAGTGGATGCGCGAGGAGCTCGAGGACCTCGCATTCCGCGTGCTGAACCCCGAGGCGCGGACCTCGATCATCCGCCGCTTCATTCGGGCGGGCGAAGAAGCCCTACTCGATCTGGCGCAAGATGCAGGAGAAGGGGCAGGGCTTCTCGCGCCTCTCAGACATCTACGGCTTCCGTGTCATCACCGAGGACGAGGCCGACTGCTACCGCGTCCTGGGCGCCATACACCAGCGCTGGCGGGCGGTGCCGGGCCGCTTCAAGGACTTCATCAGCCAGCCCAAGTCGAACGGCTA
>CAYMRW010000082.1:0-7548 GCA_964392825.1 uncultured Rhodobacterales bacterium | reverse complement strand
CGCGACGGCAAGCGGGTGGAGGTGCAGATCCGATCGCGCCGCATGCACGAGGTGGCCGAGGCGGGGGTCGCCGCGCACTGGGCCTACCGCGACGGCGTCCGCGCGCAGAACCCGTTCGCCGTCGACCCGGCGCGCTGGATCGCCAGCCTGACCGAGCGGTTCTCGGCCGAGGACGATCACGACGAGTTCCTCGAGGCGGTCAAGCTCGACCTCTACCAGGATCAGGTGTTCTGCTTCACGCCCAAGGGCGACGTCGTGAAGCTGCCGCGGGGGGCGACGCCGATCGACTTCGCCTACGCCATCCACACGCGGATCGGCGACGCCTGCGTCGGCGCCAAGGTCGACGGCACCCGGGTGCCGCTCTGGACGCGGCTGAAGAACGGGCAGTCGGTCGAGATCATGACCGCCGAAGGACAGCGGCCGCAGGCCTCCTGGGTCGACATCGCCTTCACCGGCCGCGCCAAGAGCGCCATCCGCCGCAGCCTTCGCGACGAGGATCGGGAGCGGTTCGTCAAGCTTGGCCGCGAACTCGCCCGGGTCGCCTTCGAACACGTCGGACGGCGCGCCAACGACAAGGCGCTCGCCACCGCGGCACGCCAGCTCGGCCTCGCCGACGCCGAGGAGCTTCTGGCCCGGCTGGGCGCGGCCGAAATCTCGGCCCGCGTCATCGTCGAGACGCTGTTCCCCGAGCTCGCGGCGCGATCGGGCGACGAGATCGACGCGGCGCGCGCCGTCGTCGGCCTCGAGCCCGAGCAGACGTTCCAGCGCGCCGAGTGCTGCCAGCCGGTCCCGGGCGAACGGATCGTCGGGATCACCTACCGCGGCCGCGGCGTCATGGTGCACGCCATCGACTGCGAGGTCCTGACCGAGTTCCAGGAGCAGACCGAGCGCTGGGTCGACCTCCAGTGGCACTCCGGCCGGCACCGCGCGGCATACGCCGTCAGCCTGGACCTCACGCTGTCGAACGATGCCGGCGTCCTGGGACGAATCTGCACGTTGATCGGCGAGCAGGAGGCCAATATCTCCGACCTGCGGATGGTCGACAGAAAACCTGACTTTTACAGAATGGTGATTGACGTGGAACTGCGGAACGTCGAGCACCTCCACGCCGTCCGACTGGCGCTTGAGGCGGACAACGACGTCGCGGAGATCTCGCGGCTGAGGGACGTGTCCCGCCGCCCTTGACGGAGGGAGCATGTTCAAGCGGCGAAACCCGCGAAGGTTGGCGGAGATCGTCTCGGGATGGGTCTACCCCCGGGGCGGCTGGCGGCGGGCGTCGCGGTACATCGCCTACCGTCTTCGCAGGCTTCCCGATCCGGCCCACAAGATCGCACGCGGCATCGCCTGCGGCGTGTTCGTCTGCTTCACGCCGTTCTACGGGCTGCACTTCCTCATGTCCGCGGGGCTCGCCTGGGCGATCGGCGGGAACGTCCTCGCGGCGCTCCTCGCGACGTTCTTCGGCAACCCGCTGACTTTCCCCCTGATCGCCACGATATCGGTCGAGGTGGGATCGTGGATGCTCGGCCGCGAGGCCGTGCCCCTGCCGAGGATCGTCGCATCGTTCTCCTACGCCTCGGTCGAGCTCTGGTCGAACGTCGCCGCCATCTTCACGCCCGAGACGATGCGTTGGGACCGGTTCTTGGGGTTCATGCGGACCGTGTTCTGGCCGTACCTCGCGGGCGGCCTTCTGCCCGGTCTCCTGGCCGGGATCGCGGCCTACTATGTCAGTTACCCCTTGATCCATGCGTATCAGCGGGCGCGGCTCATGCGCCTGAAGCGCAAGATCGCCAAGATCCGGGCCGGCAAGGACAAGGCTGACACCGCCGCCGGGGCCCGCTAGGCTCGCGTTCGGACCGCGGGGGAGGACGCGATGGCGGGTTCGCTGAGGCTTGGGGTCAACATCGATCACGTGGCTACCGTGCGGAACGCCCGCGGCGGTGCCTACCCGGATCCCCTGCGCGCGGCGAAGCTTGCCGAGGAGGCCGGCGCCGACGGAATCACGGCACACCTGCGCGAGGACCGGCGCCACATCACCGATGCCGACATCGCGGGGCTGATGTCGGGGCTGACGCTGCCCCTGAACCTCGAGATGGCGGCGACCGACGAGATGCAGTCGATCGCGCTGCGCCACGTGCCGCACGCGGTCTGCATCGTGCCCGAGAAACGCGAGGAGCGCACGACCGAGGGCGGGCTCGAGGTGGCGCGAGACGAGAACCGCCTGGCACACTTCATCGCCCCGCTCAGCGACGCCGGCTGCCGCGTCTCGATCTTCATCGCCGCCGACCGAGCCCAGGTCGAAGCGGCGGCGCGGATCGGCGCCGCTGTGGTGGAGCTGCACACCGGGGCCTACTGCGACGCCCATGCCGAGGGCGACACGGCGGCGCGCGACGCCGAGCTCGCGCGCATCGCCGACATGGCGGCGTTCGCGGCCGACCTCGGGCTCGAGGTGCATGCCGGCCACGGGCTGACCTACGACACGGTCGGGCCGGTCGCCGCGATCCCCGAAGTGGTCGAGCTCAACATCGGCCACTTCCTGATCGGCGAAGCGATCTTCCGCGGCCTGCCCGACGCCATCGGCGAGATGCGCCGGCGCATGGATGCGGCGCGCGAGGAACCGGGGCGGGTGGCTGCGCGCTGACCCTCCGTTGCCCTTGGGGCAAGCAAACGGACAGGAGTTGTCATGCTTACGCAGCGATACATCCACGCCGCATTCCTCCTCCTCGCCGTCGCGGCGGCGCCGGTCTCGGCGCAGGATGCCGACGGCGCGGCGATCTTCGAGGAGGCCTGCAGTGCCTGCCACGGCGCCGAAAGCGAGCTCAACGTCCAGGCGATGGCGGGGCTCGACGAGGCCGCGTTCTCCTCAGCGCTCTCCGGTCACCCCGAGGTCGGCGGCGCGGTCGCGGATCTGAGCGAGGACGAGATCGCCGCGCTTCACCAGTACGTGACCGAAGCCGGCGGCTGAGCGGAGCGGGGCCTCGCCGCTTGCGGGGCCCGCCGCCGCGCCATAGTTGGCGCCGATGATCCTCGGCATCGGCGTCGACCTCTGCAGCATCGAGCGGATCGGGCGCACGCTCGACCGGTTCGGCGACCGGTTTCGTCATCGCGTCTACACCGACGTCGAACTGGCCAAGGCGCGCCGCCGCCCCGGGGAAGCCGCGACGCTCGCCAAACGCTGGGCCGCCAAGGAGGCGTGCTCCAAGGCGCTCGGCACCGGGCTTCGCATGGGCATCGCCTGGCGCGACATGGCGGTGCGCAACCTCTCCACCGGTCAGCCGGTGATGGCGCTGTCGGGATGGGCCGCCGAGCGCCTCGCGAACATGACACCCCCCGGTTTCGACGCCGTCGTCCACGTTTCGCTGACCGACGATCACCCGTGGGCGCAGGCGATGGTGGTCATCGAGGCCGTGCCGAGCCGGCCAGCTTGACACGTACCGGACGCAGGACCATCAAGCGGCGCGTTCGCGAGGGGGACCCGCATGGCCGAAAGGGCTGAGAAGAAGGAAGGCCTGTTCGAGACGGTCAAGACGATCGTCTACGCCCTCCTCATCGCGGGGGTCTTCCGCACGCTGTTCTTTCAGCCGTTCTGGATTCCGTCGGGGTCGATGAAGGACACGCTGCTGATCGGCGACTTCCTGTTCGTCAACAAGATGGCCTACGGCTACTCGCAGCATTCGTGCCCGTTCTCGATGTGTCCCTTCATCGACGGGCGGTGGTTCGGCCGCGAGCCCGAGCAGGGGGACGTCGTGGTGTTCCGCCACCCCGTCGCCGGCACCGACTTCATCAAGCGCCTGATCGGCCTGCCGGGCGACCGCGTGCAGGTGCGCGACGGGCTGCTCTACCTCAACGGCGAGCTGGTCCCGCAGACCCCTGACGGCGACTTCGTCGAGGCCTTCGACCGGCAGGGGCCGGCCGGCAACCTGCCGCAATGCGCGAACTCGCCCGTCGCCCCGGGCGAAGACTGCATCAAGGCCCGCGCCATCGAGCGGCTGCCGAACGGTCACGAGCACGCGGTGCTCGACATCCGCCCCTCCCGCCTCGACGAAACGCCGGTCTATACGGTACCCGAGGGGCACTACTTCTTCATGGGCGACAACCGAGACAACTCGACGGACAGCCGCGTGGGACAGAACGCGCTGGGCGTGGGCTTCGTGCCGTTCGAGAACCTGATCGGCCGCGCCGACCGGGTGATGTTCTCCTCTGCCGGCCGGTCGATGCTGTTCTTCTGGACCTGGCGGCCGGACCGCTTCTACGAGAAGATCGTGTGAGGACGTCGCGCGACATTCTCGCCTTCGCGCGACGCCTCGGCCACCAGTTCACCGATCCGGACCTCCTCGTGCGCGCCCTGACGCACCCGTCCATGGCGGCGCCGACGCGGCCCTCGAACCAGCGGCTCGAGTTCCTCGGGGACCGCGTCCTGAACCTCGTAATGGCCGAGGCGGTGCTCGAGGCCGATCCCGACGCCGGGGAGGGGCAGCTCGCCCCGCGCTACAACATGCTCGTCCGCAAGGAGACCTGCGCTGCCGTCGCTCAGGCGATCGGCCTCGGTGAGGTGCTGCGCCTCGGCCGCTCCGAGGCGCTGACCGGGGGGCGGCGCAAGAACGCGCTTCTTGCCGACGCGATGGAGGCGGTGATCGCGGCGATCTATCTCGACGCCGGCTACGAGGCGGCGCGCAAGGTCGTCCGGCGGCTCTGGGCCGACCGCGTCGAGACGGTGCAGGCCGACGCCCGCGATGCCAAGACCGCCCTGCAGGAATGGCTGCAGGCGCGCGGGCAGCAGCCCCCCGCCTACGTCGAGCTGGCGCGCAGCGGTCCCGACCACGCGCCGAGCTTCGTCATCGAGGTTCGCGCCGCGGACGGGCACGCCGCGCGCGCCGAGGCGCGCTCGAAGCGCCTCGCCGAGCAGCACGCGGCACAGGCGCTCTTGGCGCGGCTGACGTCTGAATGACGACCCGGGCGGGCTTCGTCGCGCTGATCGGCGAGCCCAACGCCGGCAAGTCGACGCTCCTCAACCGGATGGTCGGGAGCAAGGTCTCGATCGTCACCCATAAGGTGCAGACGACCCGGGCCCCCGTTCGCGGCATCGCCATCGAGGGGGAGAGCCAGCTGATCTTCGTCGACACGCCCGGTCTCTTCCGGCCGCGTCGGCGGCTCGACCGGGCGATGGTGGCGGCGGCCTGGGGCGGCGCCGCGGACGCCGATGTCGTGGTTCTGCTCGTGGAGGCGCACCGGGGCGTGACCGAGGGGGTCGGGGCGATCCTCGATGCCCTCGCCGAGCGCGGGTCCGCAGCGACGCTCGCCCTCGCCATCAACAAGATCGACCGGGTGGAGGCCCCGACCCTCCTCCGGCTTGCCGAGGCGGCGAACGCGCGCCTGTCGTTCGCCCGGACCTTCATGATCTCGGCCGAGAAGGGCCACGGTGTCGACGCTCTTCGCGCCTGGCTCGCCGAGACCGTCCCCGACGGGCCCTGGCTCTATCCGGAGGATCAGATCGCCGACCTGCCCGAGCGCATGATCGCGGCCGAGATCACGCGCGAGAAGCTGACGCTGCGGCTGCATCAGGAGCTGCCGTACCAGCTCACCGTCGAGACCGAGGGTTGGCAGGACCGCAAGGACGGCTCCACCCGGATCGACCAGGTCATCTACGTCGCCCGGGACGGCCACAAGGGCATCGTGCTTGGCCGCGGCGGCGAGACGGTCAAGGCGGTGGGCCAGGCCGCGCGTGCCGAGATCGCGGCGCTGCTCGACCGGCCCGTGCACCTCTTCCTCGAGGTCAAGGTCCGGCCAGGCTGGCAGGACGAGGCCGAGCGCTACCGCCAGATCGGCCTCGACTGGGCGGAGTGATGGCGCGCCTGACCGCCGAGTTCTGGGTGCAGGCGTACCTGAACCGGCTACGCCTCGCCGCGATCCCCGCCTACGTGACGGCGCGCGGCGACAGCGTGGCGGGCTCGGTGATCGTCAAGCTGGCGACGCTCGACGGACAGGCGACGGCGCTGCAGCGGACCTTCGACCTGATGACCGGGGAGCGGACATGGATGCCGCTTGCCGAGGGTGCGGAGGCCGAGGTCGACGCGGTCCTCAGCCGGCAGAGCGCCCGCGACCCCGATCTCTGGATCATCGAGATCGAGGACCGTCATGGCCGGCACCTCCTCGAGGAGGAGGGGCTTTCGGGGTGATCGAGTGGCGCGACGAGGGGATCCTGCTGAGCGCCCGGCCGCACGGCGAGAGCGCCGCCATCGCCGATCTCTTCACGGCGGCGCACGGCCGGCACGCGGGCGTCGTGCGCGGCGGCGCGAGCCGGCGGATCCGGCCGCTCCTGCAGGCCGGCAGCGTCTTCGCCGCAGTGTGGCGGGCACGGCTCGACGAGCACATCGGCGCCTTCGTCCTCGAGTCCCTGCGAAGCAGCGCGCCGCTGATGGCGGACCGGAGGGGGCTCGCCGCGCTGAACGCGATCGCCGGCCTTCTGTCGCTGGTCCTGCCCGAGCGTGATCCGTATCTGCCCCTCTACCGGGCGACGGCCACGCTTCTCGGCCGGCTGGACGGCGGCGATTGGCCATCCGCGTACCTCGGCTGGGAGATGCAGCTGCTCGACGATCTCGGCTACGGCCTCGACCTCGCGTCCTGCGCCGCGTCCGGTCGCATCGACGACCTCGCCCACGTATCCCCGGTCTCGGGCCGCGCGGTGTCGCGAAAGGCCGGGGCGGAGTGGGCCGACCGACTCCTGCCGCTGCCGCCGGTGATGCTCGGGGGACCGGCATCCACGCCGGCGGACGTGGTTCTGGGCCTGAGGACGACCGGGCATTTCCTTGGCCGGATCGCGGGCGACCTGGGCCGGCCGCTGCCCGCCGCCCGCGAGCGCCTCGTCACCCTGCTGGCGCGCGGCTAGCCAAGGCGGAAGACAAGGAGCGGCCCGCCCTCGTCGGAAAGGATCAGCACCCCGCCAAGCGCCTCGGCGAGGGTCGCGGAGGCGAGGGAGACGAGGACCCGCCGCTCGTCCTCTCCCGCGACGCAGGTCACATCACCGGGCCGCATGTCGGTGAGCTCGAACCACGGGTAGGGCGCCGTCTGGCGCGCCGAGAACGTCCGGCATGGCAGCGTCCCCTCGACCCGCCCGCGCTCGCGAAAGGTCAGCGTCATGGTCGCCTCGGCCGGCCTGCCGTCGATTTCGGTCAGACGCCAGGGGCCTTCGGCCGCGTAGCCAGACACGGTCTCGTCCGCGCACCCCGCCAGCGCGAGGCTTGCCACGGCAGCCTTGGCAGCCCGGGCCAGGTCGACCGGAAACCTCACGCGCGCACGCCGCGCGAAGCCGACTCAGCCGAGGAGGCGCCGTGCGATCACCTGCGCCTGGATCTCCGCCGCCCCCTCGAAGATGTTGAGGATGCGCGCGTCGCAGAGCACGCGGCTGATCGCGTATTCCAGGGCGAAGCCGTTGCCGCCGTGGATCTGCAGGGCGTTGTCGGCCGCCGACCAGGCGATCCGCGCGCCGACGAGCTTGGCCATGCCGGCCTCGAGGTCGCAGCGGCGTCCGTCGTCCTTCTCGTGCGCCGAGAA
>CAYMRW010000081.1:0-8622 GCA_964392825.1 uncultured Rhodobacterales bacterium | reverse complement strand
GGCGTCGGAGTAGAGGGCGTCGACGAGGTCGGCGAACTTCTCTCCGATGACCGCGCGGCGGACCTTGCGGGTGCGGGTCAGCTCGCCGTCGTCGGCGTCGAGCTCCTTGTGCAGCACGAGGAAGCGATGCACCTGGCAGGCCGAGAGCATCGGGTCGTGGGCGAGCGAGGCGTTGGTCTCGGCGACGTGCCCGCGCATCATCTCGAGCACGCGGGGGTGCTGAGACAGCTCCTGGTACGAGCCGTAGGCGATGTTGTTGCGCTCGGCCCAATTGCCGACGGCGGTGAGGTCGATGTTCAGCATCGCGACGCAGTGCGAGCGGCCGGCGCCGATGACCACCGCCTCGAGGATGTTGGGATAGAACTTGAGCTTGTTCTCGACGTACTTCGGCGCGAAGAGGGCGCCGCTCGCGAGCTTGGCCACGTCCTTGGCGCGGTCGATGATGCGAAGCTGCCCCGACGCCTCGTCCATGAAGCCCGCGTCGCCCGTCGCAACCCAGCCCTCGGCATCCTTGGTCTTGGCGGTCGACTCGGCGTTCTTGAAGTACTCGACGAAGACGCCCGGCGAGCGGTAGAAGACCTCTCCCGCGTCGTCGATGCGGATCTCGACGCCGGGCGAGGGGACGCCCACGGTGTCGGAGCGGACCGCGTCGTCGGGCTGCTGGGTGATGAACACCGACGCCTCGGTCTGGCCGTAGAGCTGCTTGAGGTTCAGCCCGAGGCCGCGGAAGAAGTCGAAGATCTCGGGCCCAATGGCCTCGCCCGCGGTGTAGCCGACGCGGATGCGGCTGTAGCCGAGAGTGTTCTTGAGCGGCCCGTAGACCAGCACCTCGCCCAGCCGGTAGAGGAGGCGGTCGCCGGCCGAGACCGGGTGGCCGTCGAGGATGCGCGGCCCGACGCGGCGTGCCAGCGCCATGAAGCGGTCGAAGAGCCAGCGCTTGACGCGCCCGGCGTCCTCCATCCGGATCATGACGTTGGTGAGCTGGGTCTCGAACACCCGCGGCGGCGCGAAGAAGTAGGTGGGCCCGATCTCGCGCAGGTCGGTCATCATCGTGTCGGCGCTCTCGGGGCAGTTGACGCACATGCCGGTCCAGTAGGCCTGGCCCACGGCGAAGATGAAGTCGCCGACCCACGCCATCGGCAGGTACGCCAGCACCTCGTCGTCGGCCCGCAGCCGGTCGAACTCGGCCGAGTTCTTCGCGGTGACGATGATGTTCCGGTTCGACAACACGACGCCCTTGGGCCGTCCGGTCGTGCCGGAGGTATAGAGCATGACGCAGGTGTGGTCGGCGGTCAGCTCGCCGCGCCGGGCCGCGAGCTCCGGCCCCAGCCGGTCCTCGGCGCTGCGCCCCGCCGCCTGCAGGTCGGCGTAGGACGTCATGTGGACGTGGTCGTATTTCCTCAGGCCGCGCGGATCGAGATAGACGATGTGCTTGAGGTGCAGGCGGTCCTGCACCTCGATCACCTTGTCCACCTGCTCCTGGTCGCCGGCGATGACGAAGCGGGCGCCGCTGTGATCGAGGACGTAGGCGAGCTCGTCGCCGACCGCGTCCTGGTAGAGCGGCACCGGGACCGCGCCCGCGGCCTGCGCCGCCACCATCGCCCAGTAGAGCGCCGGACGGTTGCGGCCGATGACGGCGACGTGGTCGCCCCGCTCGATCCCGAGCGTCAGGAGGCCGAGCGCAAGCGCCTCGATCTCGGCCGCCGCCTCAGCCCAGGTCCAGCTCTGCCAAATCCCGTATTCCTTCTCGCGGTAGGCCGGCTTGCCGCCATGGCGGGCGACGTTCCGCGCCAGCAGGGCGGGGATGGACGCCGCAATGTCTTGCTCGTCGGCCAAACGCAGTTCCTCCCGGGCGCCGGTCCGTCCTGCCGCGAGGTCTCAGGCGCCGGACGCGAGCATATCCGTCCGGTCGCCGGCTGCAAAGGTCCAGCGGCCCGCGTCGGTGCCGCGACGGCGAGGCGCCGGTGTCAGTCGTCCCACTCGGGGAGCTCCTCGACCTCCTCCTCGGTGATGTCGATGGTGTAGTTGCCCTCCTGCCATGTCAGGCGCTCCATCGAGATGACGCGGTCGCTGTCGCCGATGCCGAGGAAGCCGCCGACCTCGACCGCCACCGCGACCGGGTTGCCGTCGGTGTCGACGAGGACGGCCTCGATCTCGCCGAGGCTGTCGCCGCCCGCGGTCATGACGTCGACGTCGTCCATGTCGGTCAGGGTGCTGACGTCCATGATCGTCTGCGCCGCAGCGCCGACCGGCAGCGCCAGGGCGAGCGCGATGGCGGGCAGGGTCAGGGTCTCGTTCGGCATGGCGGGGCTCCTTGGTCCTTTCCGTTGTGCAGCCCGAACGCGGGTCGCATCGGCCTGTTCCACCGCGGGCCGATTTGACAGCGGCCCGGCCACGTTCTATGAATGTTCTCCTGACGCCGGGCAGGCGCGATCCGACGGTCGCGGGCATTCGCGCTTGCTGCACCAAGAGGGGACGGGCTAGATATTCGACATGGCTACGGGCCCTGCACACGATCTGGCCGAATTCCTCGAGGGTCAGCGGTTCTCGACCGTCCTGGCCGATCCGCCGTGGCGCTTCGTCAACCGTACCGGGAAGGTGGCGCCCGAGCATCGGCGGCTCGCCCGGTACCCGACGCTCGACACCGGCGACATCTGCGCCCTGCCGGTGACGCCGCATCTGGAGGATGCCGCCCACTGCTATCTGTGGGTTCCGAACGCGCTCCTCCCCGACGGCCTGCGGGTGCTCGAGGCGTGGGGGTTCGAGTACAAGTCGAACATCGTCTGGCACAAGGTGCGCAAGGACGGCGGCTCGGACGGGCGCGGCGTCGGCTTCTACTTCCGCAACGTGACCGAGCTTCTCCTCTTCGGGGTGCGCGGCCGCAACGCGCGGACGCTGCCGCCGGGGCGGCGGCAGGTGAACCTGCTGGCCAGCCGCAAGCGCGAGCACTCGCGCAAGCCCGACCAGCAGTACGCGGTGATCGAGGCATGCTCCTGGGGGCCCTATCTGGAGCTCTTCGGTCGCGGGGTGCGCGCGGGCTGGACCGTGTGGGGCAACCAGGCCGACGCCGACTATCGCCCGGACTGGGCCACCTACGCCTACAACTCGAGCCTCGCGGCGGAGTAGCAGGACGGGGCCGGGTCGCCCCGGCGCCGACGTCCGGCGCATGGGGCCGCGGCAAAGTGCGGAGCTTGCGGACGCGGGTGCTTTACGCCGCGGTGGCCTGATCCCGACCCTGGCGGGACCGCGCCTGCGGCCCCGGTCCGGACCGGGATCGGTTCACCGGGCAGCGTTGCGCGGGATTGGAAAGCGCCGGCGCGGTTTGGATCCGTCCGGAGCGATGTCGCCGGAGAGATGCGCGCCGTTCGAAGTCGGGTCGGCACTTGGCCGGCAGGTGCTGCGACATCGGACGAGGGGCGCGCCGCCGCCCTGCGGGGGGCTCGTGCTCGGGGGATCAGGGGTGCGGAAAGGCGCCGTCAGGCAGGTCGCTTCACGCTCCGTGAAAGAGGGGCAACACGTCGGCATCGGCCAGCTGTCCCTCGGAGATCACCGCGGCAGGCAAGCGGGGGGCTGGCGCCCGGGGGATCCCGGGTGTGCGGAAAGGCGGTGTCAGGCAGGTCGCCTCACGCCCCGTGGAAGAGGGGCAACACGTCGGCATCGGCGGACTGTCCCTCGGAGATCACCGCGGCAGGCAACCCGACGAGGAGAAGCGGACAGGGGTTGCCGACGCCGCGGGCCACGCGCGCCTCGAGCTTCGACCAGTGCGTCGTCGCCTGACCGTACTTCGAGGCGACGAAGCTGCGGGTGAAGGCCTCGGCGAAGTCGGCGCCCGCCGCCATGAGCCGCCTAACGGCCGCGCGCTGCCGGCCGGTGCGTTCGCCGACGCCGTAACGGGCGAGCCCGTCCTCGCCAATCACCCCGTCTGCGCGGAGGCGGGCGCGGATCCGGTCGGCGAACGCCGCCTGCAGGCTCTGGCCGCGGGTGACGACGATCCCGACGCTCACGGCCGACTGCAGGTGCAGGCGCTGGAAATTCTCGAGGTCGCGGTCGAAGAACGGGTCCTTGTTGTTCCACTCGATCTCGAGGGCCAGGGTGCCCGCCGGCGCGCGGTGGACGTGGTCGATCTCGTGGCTGATGGCCTCGCGCGGGACGCCGTCGACGGTGGTCTCGACCGTGAACACGTGCTTCGGCCAGCCGGCGTTGGCGAGGGCGCGGCGCAGGCGCTGGGTGAACGCGCTCTCGCCGCCGCCGCCGGCGATCAGCTCGGCGGTGTCGATGCGCACCCGCAACAGGAGCGCTACCAGCGCCTCGGTCTCGCGCGGGAAGTCGTGGACGAGGATCGCCTCGGCGTGGTTTCGCGTCAGGACGTCGAACCCGGCGGCGCCGAGCTCGCCAAGGCTCACGCGGCCGACGCCCACTTGATCGAGCAGCCGATCGACGGCGTCTGCTCGCGCGGGCCCTCGCCGGTTTCGGCGATCTGGGCCATGGCCTCGTAGAGCTCGCGTCGGGCCTCGGGTACCGCCCGCGTCCCCGAGGCGTCGAGGCGCCCGCGGTACTGGAGCTCGCCCGCGGTGTTCAGCCCGAAGAAGTCCGGTGTGCAGGCGGCGCCCCAGGCGCGGGCGACGGTCTGGTCCGCGTCGTGCAGATACGGGAACGGCAGCGCATGGGCCTGCGCGAAGCGTGCCATGTTCTCGAAGCTGTCGTCGGGGTAGGCGCGGGCGTCGTTCGAGCAGATCGCCGCGGTGCCGATGCCGAGCGGGGCGAGGTCGCGCGCATCGCGGGCGATGCGGTCGATCACCGCCTTCACGTACGGGCAGTGATTGCAGATGAAGGCGATCAGCGTTCCGCGCGAGCCGCGCACGTCGCGCAGGGCGCAGGTCCGGCCGTCGGTGGCCGGCAACTCGAACTCGGGCGCCTTCCAGCCGAAGTCGCAGACCGGGGGCGTGGCCATGGCGGTTTCTCCTCGTCCGTTTCCGGCACACCCTTAGCAGACGGCCCCGAAGACCGACACCGCGATCAGCCCCAAGTGATTCGCGACGGTGGCAAGACGCAGGCGGCGCCGACGCGCCTTTTTTGCGGTGCAGCGAGGCGGCGACAAGCGGCCGACACGAAGGAAACGACTGACACACAGGCGATTTCTTGCCGTCTGAGACGGCGCAACAGGGGGAAATGTGATGCACCATGGCCACACAAAGTGGCCATAACCCCGGTCAACGCGGCTCGGCGCGTCGACATCGGCGGCTTTTCGCTTATCACTCTGGGCACCGCCACCAAGTGGGTTGACGGATTATGATCGCCGCTGCTGCCGAAGACACGATGAATGTGACGAGTGACTGGATGTGCCTCTTGCGCCGGCTTGGCGACCTGCCGCCGGCCGAGCGACAGGCCTGTGCCATCGATCTGGCGGCGCGGCTCGTCGAAGAAGCAGCCTATTACACGGCGGAGGACGCGTCGTTGCCCGTGGTGACGCGCCTGATGATCTGGTCGCAGGATCTGACCCGGTTGTCGCAGCAGTTCCGCGAGGCAGCCTGAGTACCGAGTGAACTGCCCCCGGGCCCGACAACCCGGGGGCGCTTGCTCGCGCTACTCCGCCGCCACCTCCGCCCGCTCCACCCGGACCGCACAGAACTTGAACTCCGGAATCTTTCCGAAGGGGTCGAGGGCGGGGTTGGTCAGCAGGTTTGCCGCCGCCTCGACATAGGCGAAGGGCAGAAACGCCATGCCGGGCGAGACGGCGCGGTCGGCCCGCGCCGCGAGCTCTATCGAACCGCGGCGGCTCGTCAGCCGCACCCGCCCCCCGGGCTCGACCCCCAGGGCGCGCAGGGTGGAGGGATGCAGTCCGCAGGTCGGCCCGGGCTCAAGCGCGTCGAGCGTGGCCGAACGGCGGGTCATCGAGCCGGTGTGCCAGTGCTCGAGCTGCCGTCCCGTCGTCAGCACGACCGGGAAATCGGCGTCGGGGGGCTCGTCGGGCGGCACGATGTCGGCAGGCGTGAACCGGGCGCGACCGTTCTCGCGCGGGAAGGCGGTGCCGAAGACGATCGAGGCGCCCGGATCGCCGGGGCCCGCGCTCGGGTAAGTGACAGCACCCTCCCGTTCGAGCCGCTCCCACGTGATGTGGTCGAGCGAGAGCATCGTCGCCGCCATCTCGGCATAGACCTCGCGCGGATGCGCGTAGCTCCAGCCGAGGCCCAGGCGGTTGGCAAGGTCGGTAACGATGCGCCAGTCCTCGCGGGCCTCGCCCGGGGGCGGCAGGACCGGCCGGCCCATCTGCACCTGCCGGTTGGTGTTGGTGACGGTGCCGGTCTTCTCGAAGAAGGCCGAGGCGGGCAGGATCACGTCGGCATACATCGCCGTCTCGGTCAGGAAGATGTCCTGCACGACGAGGTGGTCGAGACGCGCGAGCGCCGCGCGCGCGTGGCTGACGTCGGGATCGGACATTGCCGGGTTCTCTCCGAGGACGTACATCGCGGTGACGCGGCCGTCGTGGACGGCGTCGACGATCTCGGTGACGGTGAGCCCCCGCTCGCGGCTGAACTCCGCCCCCCAGAGCCGCTCGAGGTTCGAGTGCTGAGTGGCGTCCGCGACCGATCGGTAGTCGGGCAGGAACATCGGGATGAGGCCCGCGTCCGAGGCGCCCTGAACGTTGTTCTGGCCGCGGAGCGGATGCAGGCCGGTGCCGGGCCGGCCGACATGGCCGCACATCAGCGCCAGCGAGATCAGGCAACGCGAGGTGTCTGTGCCATGGACGTGCTGGCTGACGCCCATGCCCCAGAAAATCATCGCCGCGCGGCTGCGGGCATAGATGCGCGCGACCTCGCGGATGGTCTCGGCGGGGATGCCGCAATGGGCCTCCATCGCTTCCGGCGGGAAGCGCGCGACATGCGCGGCGAGGTCGTCCCAGCCCTCGGTGAAGCCGGCGACGTACTGCCGGTCGGCGAGCCCCTCGGTGACGATGACATGCATCATCGCGTTGAGGAGCGACACGTCCGAGCCGGGGCGGAACTGCAGCATGTGGGTGGCGTGGCGGCGCAGGGCCTGGCCGCGCGGGTCCATGACGATCAGTGCGCCGCCGCGGCGCGCGAACTGCTTGAGGAAGGTGGCGGCGACGGGGTGGTTCTCGACCGGGTTGGCGCCGATGACGATGGCGCAGTCGGCGTTCTCGATCTCGTTGAAGGTCGCGGTGACGGCGCCCGACCCCACGTTCTCCATCAGCGCCGCGACCGACGAGGCGTGGCAGAGGCGGGTGCAGTGGTCGAGGTTGTTGTGGCCGAAACCCTGGCGGATCAGGCGCTGGAACAGGTACGCCTCCTCGTTGGTGCATTTGGCGCTGCCGAAGCCCGCGACCCTCGTACCGCCGGACCGCCTCAGCCCCGCGGCGGCGGCGTCGAGCGCCTCGTCCCACGTCGCCTCGCGGAAATGCGCAAGCGGGTTCGCGGGATCGACGTCCATCGCCTTGGGCACGCCCTCGCGGCGGATCAGCGGCCGGGTCAGCCGGTGCGGATGGTGGACGTAGTCGGTGCCGAAGCGGCCCTTGACGCAGAGACGGCCTCGGTTCGCCGGCCCTTGGGCACCGTCCACCCTGAGCACCCGACCATCGCGGACTGCGACGTCGATCTGGCAGCCGACGCCGCAGAACGGACAGACGGTGCGGGTGACGGCGTCGACGGCGTCGCTGTCGCCGCACTGCTGCGCGTCGAGAAGCGACGCCTCCATCAGCGCGCCCGTGGGGCAGGCCTGCACGCACTCGCCGCAGGCGACGCAGGTCGAGGCGCCCATCGGGTC
The DNA here is from genome assembly GCA_964392825.1 of uncultured Rhodobacterales bacterium. Classification (GTDB taxonomy): domain Bacteria; phylum Pseudomonadota; class Alphaproteobacteria; order Rhodobacterales; family Rhodobacteraceae; genus Roseitranquillus. Next base: position 840 of record CAYMRW010000081.1, on the reverse strand, counting down.
GTCGAAATCGAACACCGGGTACGTGTCGTGCCCGCGCCCGGCCATGCCGATGACGTCATTGGCCTGGACCTCGCGACAGGCGCGGACGCAGAGCCCGCACTGGATGCAGGCGTCGAGATTGACCCGCATCGCCGGGTGGCTCGCATCGGGCGGCGGCGCCGACGCCATCGGCGGGAAGCGCGACGCGGCAGCGCCCTGCGCCTCGGCGGTCTTGCGCATGTGGCTCGAGCGGTCGTGCGCCGCCTCGGGTGCCGGCTGGTCGGCTGCCAGCATCTCGATGACGAGGCGGCGCGCGGTGACGGCGCGCTCGCTCGCGCTGCGCACGTCCATCCCCGCGGCGGGCCGGCGGATGCAGGAGGCGGCGAGCCGCGGTTCGCCCTCGATCTCGACCATGCAGGCGCGGCAGTTGCCGTCGGGCCGGTAGCCCGGCCAGTCCTTGTGGCAGAGATGCGGGATCGTCGTCCCGTGGCGCCGGGCGACCTGCCAGATCGTCTCGCCGGGCTCGGCCGTCACCTCACGGCCGTCGAGGATGAAGGTGGTCATGCGCGGCGCCGCCCTCCCTTACCCGCGGCGCGCTCAGGTTAGCCCGGCCGGCACCTCGCCGCGAGGTCCCGAAACGACGCCCTAGAGACGGGTGCGTCCGCTCTCGCCGGTTTCCAGCATCCACTGGACGCTGCGGCCGCCGAGGAGGTCGGGGCCGACGGTCGCCTCGCCGCGGATGCCACCGGTGCAGGCGAGCGCGGTCGTGCGCCAGGGGCTGGCGAGCGTCGGCGGCTCGTAGGCGCCGCTGCAGGCGCGGAGCCGTCCCTGGGTCAGGCCGAGCACCCGCCGACCCGTGCG
>CAYMRW010000080.1:0-8653 GCA_964392825.1 uncultured Rhodobacterales bacterium | reverse complement strand
GGTAGCTGGTCCAGAACGGGATGGTGATGAGGAAGATCCAGAGCGCCTTGCGCTCCGGCGGCACCCGGAACGAGACGAAGTAGGCCACGGGAAACGCCGTCACCACCGTCGCCAGCGTCACCGCCCCCGCAATCAGCAGCGAGCGCAGCATCAGCTGGCGGTAGAGCGGGTCCGACACCGCCTCGCGGTAATTGTCGAGCGTGAAGGTCCGCTCGATCGTCAGGAAGTCCTGCGTCCAGAAGGTGAAGGCGAAGATGGTTGCGAGCGGCACCGCGAGGAGCAGCAGCGCATAGGCCGCGGGCGGTGCCATCAGGGTCCAGCCACGCGCCGCGTCGTCGTCGATCGCTGCCACCCTTCGCGTTCCCGTGCCGATCCGCGGACCTTGCGGCGCCGCACTCCGACGCACGCCATTCGGCCGGATCAAACACGGGCGCCGATCCGACCGCAAATGGAAACGCCGCGCCCCGGATGGGACGCGGCGCCGATGCGCTGCCGAATGCCTGGGCGTTCAGCGCTTGGAGAACTGGAACGACCGGCGGGCCTTGGCGCGGCCGTACTTCTTGCGCTCCACCACGCGGCTGTCGCGGGTCAGGAAGCCCGCGGCCTTGAGCGGCGACCGCAGCGACGGATCGTAAAGCTGCAGCGCCTTGGAGATGCCGTGCTTGACGGCGCCGGCCTGGCCCGAGAGCCCGCCGCCCTTCACGGTCGCCTGCACGTCGAACTGCCCCTCGACGCCCGCGACCTGGAACGGCTGGCGCAGGATCATCTGAAGCACCGGCCGGGCGAAGTAGGCGTTCAGGTCCTTGCCGTTCACCGTGACCCTGCCGTTGCCCGGACGGATCCACACGCGGGCGACCGCGTCCTTGCGCTTGCCCGTGGCGTAGGACCGGCCAAGGTCGTCGCGCACCGGCTCGCGCGGCGCCTCGGGCTCGGGCATGGCGAGGTCGGTGCCGGCCACCGCCTGGTCCAGATCGTCGAGCGTCCTGATTTCTTCGGCCATCACGCGGTCCTCGTGTTCTTCTTGTTCATCGCCTTGACGTCGAGGACCTCGGGGTCCTGCGCCTCGTGCGGATGCTCCGCCCCGGCATAGACCCGCAGGTTTCCCATGATCTTGCGGCTGAGCTTGTTGCCGGGCAGCATCCGCTTGATCGCCATCTCGACGACGCGCTCGGGATGCTTGCCCTCGAGCACCTTCTCGGCGGTGGTCGACTTGATGCCGCCCGGATAGCCGGTGTGGCGGTAGTAGGTCTTCTCCACCCGCTTGTTGCCGGTCAGCTGCACCTTGTCGGCGTTGATGACGATGACGTTGTCGCCAGTGTCCATGTGCGGGGTGAAGATCGCCTTGTGCTTGCCGCGCAGGCGCATGGCGACGATCGAGGCGAGGCGGCCCAGAACGACGCCCTCGGCGTCGATCACCACCCAGCGCTTCTCGATCTCCGCCGGTGTCGCGGTATACGTTCCCATCGATGCGTCGTCCCGTGAAAGTCGAGGAAGGGCGCCCGCCGGGGGCGTCCGGATGCACGGCTTCTACCGATCGCGCGGACGACGTCAAGCCTTGTGGAACGGATTCCGTAAACAGTCACGAAAGCTTAGCGACGTGGTATCAGAGTACCGCACTTTTCCCCTGATCCTCACCGCATGGTTCGACGACTTCGGCCAGGCGCGCTTCAACGCTTTGCGGCAGGAGCACTTCCCCGCGCGTCGCAACCTCGTCCCGGCGCACCTGACGCTGTTCCACGCGCTCCCGGGCGAAGACGTCGACCCCGTGGCGGCATCCCTGGCGGATGTCGTGCAGGCGACGCCGGCCCTGCCCTTTCGCACCGACGGTGTCCTCTTCATGGGGCGCGGCGCGGCGCTGAGGATCTCGTGCCCCGGTCTCGCGGCGGTGCACGGCGTCCTGCGCGCGCAATGGCTGGACGAGCTGACCCCGCAGGACCGGCAGCCGCTCAGGCCGCACGTGACGGTGCAGAACAAGGTCGCGCCCGACGTCGCCCGCCGCACCGCCGACATGCTGCGCGGCATCGAACCCGTGGCCGGCGCCGTCGAAGGCCTGATCCTCTGGCGCTACCTCGGCGGCCCCTGGGACGAGGTGGCGCGCTATGCCTTCAGTGGCGGGATCGAATAGGTCAGCGACGCGCGCGCGACCGGCGCCTCGCCGGCCGAACGGATCAGGACGTCGCCTACGGCGAGGCTGCGCCCGAGCTTGAGGATCCGCGCGTGCGCCGTGAGGTCGACGCCGGCGGCGGGCTTGCGCATGAAGTCGATGGCGCAGTTCGTCGTCACCGCCAGCGCCACCGGCCCGATCATCGCCAGGATGGCGATGTAGATGGCGACGTCGGCCAGCGAGAACATCGCCGGCCCCGACACCGTGCCACCGGGGCGTAGGTCCCGCTCGGCCACGATCATGCGGACGTCGGCCTCCATCGGCGCCACGCGCTCGACGACGAAGAGGTCGGCCACCTGCGGAAACTCGGCGGCAAGAAATCCTTGGAGCGCCTCCGCCCCCATCGCAACCTGCATGGCGCCCCCCTTGTCGCGGCGCTAGGCTGCGAGAAAGCGGAACGGAGGACAAGATGCTGGAACGCCACGACAGCGGCGGCGTGACGCGCCTGACGATGAGCGCGCCGGAACGGCTGAATGCGCTTTCGGATGCCATGCTCGCGGCGCTGTCCGAGACCTTCGACGCGCTGGGTCGGGACGACGGCACGCGCGTCGTGATCCTCGCCGGCGCGGGCAAGGCGTTCTGCGCCGGCCACGACCTCAAGGAGATGCAGACCGCCCGGCAGTCGGAGGACGGCGGCGCCGCCTACTTCGACGACCTCTTCGGGCGCTGCGCGGCGATGATGACGCGGATTCGCGACCTGCCGCAGCCGGTCGTCGCCGAGGTGCACGGCATCGCCACCGCCGCCGGATGCCAGCTCGTCGCGTCCTGCGACCTCGCCGTCGCGGCCGAGGACGCGCGCTTCGGCGTCAACGGCGTCAACATCGGGCTCTTCTGCTCGACGCCAATGGTGGCGCTCAGCCGCAACGTGCCGCGCAAGCGCGCCTTCGAGATGCTGGTGACGGGCGAGTTCGTCGAGGCCCGCCGCGCCGCCGAGCTCGGCCTCGTCAATCGCGTCGTGCCGGCGGGCGACCTGCGCCACGAGACCGAGGCGCTGGCACGGCAGATCGCGGGCAAGCTCGGCAGCGCCGTGAGGATCGGCAAGCGCGTCTTCTACGACCAGCTCGAACGGCCGCTCGACGACGCCTATGCCCTCACGCAGGCGGCGATGGTCGAGAACATGATGATCGACGACACCGCAGAGGGGATCGCGGCGTTCCTCGGCAAGCGTCGCCCCGCCTGGGACGCCTGACGCTCAGAGGTCGTAGAGCGCGCCGAACTTGGCCTCGAGATAGTCGAGAAGCGGCCCCTCGTCGGGCTCCGCGCCGCAGGCCCGCGCGACGACTTCCCGCGGCGCGTGGAGCCCGCCGTGGCGCTGCACCCGATCCCTGAGCCAGTCCGTCGCGGGCGACGGATCGCCGTGGCCAAGCGCCTCGTCGAGGTCGGGCAGATCGCGGCGGAGCGCCGCATGCAGGCAGCCGGCGTAGACGTTGCCGAGCGTGTAGGTCGGAAAGTAGCCGATCAGCCCCACCGACCAGTGCACGTCCTGCAGGCAGCCCACCGGGTCGCCGGGAACCGTCGCGCCGAAATCCGTTGCGAACCGCTCGTTCCAGGCCATCGGCAGGTCGCAGACCGCGAGGTCGCCCTTCAGAAGCGCGCGCTCGAGGTCGTAGCGCATGAGGACGTGGAGGTTGTAGTGCACCTCGTCCGCCTCGGTCCGGATGAAGCCCGGATGCACGCGGTTGACCGCCGCGTAGAACGCTTCGGCGTCGGGAACGCCGAAATCCCCGAAGGCCTGGTGCATGCGCCCGAAAAGAAAGCGCGTGAACGCCCGGCTGCGGCCCAGCTGGTTCTCGTAGATGCGGCTCTGGCTCTCGTGCACGCCCATCGAAACGCCGCGGCCGACCGGCGTCAGCGCGTAGGCGGCGTCCACCCCCTGCTCGTAACCCGCATGCCCGACCTCGTGGATCGTCGAGTAGAAGCAGTTGAACGGGTCGCGGGCATCGGTCCGCGTGGTGATGCGCACGTCGAGCCCCGACCCGGACGAGAACGGGTGGACCGCCTTGTCGATCCGCCCGTGCGCGAGGTCGTAGCCGAAGGCCAGCGCCAGCTCGGACGAAAGCGCGAGCTGCGCCCGCTCCTCGAACTCGCCCCTGAGGCGCGGCACCTCCCGTTCGGCGCCGAGGACGCGCTCGCGCAGGGCCACGAGCCGCGGCCTGAGGCTCCCGAACAGACCGTCGAGGAACGCCGTCGTCGCCCCAGGCTCGAAGTCTTCGAGAAGCGCATCGTAGAGATCGCCGCCGCCGGCAAGCGCCTCGGCCTCCTGCCCCTTGAGGCGGACGACCTCCTCGAGCGTGGGCGCGAAGGCCGCGAAGTCGTCGGCCTGCCGGGCGGCGGCCCAGACGCCCTGGGCACGGCTGGTGACGCGGGCGATCTCGGCGGCGAGCCGTTTCGGCACCCGCGCCGCGCGGTCGTGGGCGCGGCGGATCAGACGCACCTGCGCCCGCTCGACCGCGCCGAGGTCGGGGCCGGCCTCGACGGCCGCCAGCCACTCCCCCACCTGCGGGTCCATGCGCCGTTCGTGCAGGATCGACTCGAGAGCCGCCATCTCGTCCGCCCGCTGCGGCGCCGCCCCGCGCGGCATCACCGTCTCCTGGTCCCACGCGAGCCGCCCCGCGACCTCGGCTAGCGCCTCGGTGTCGCGCTGGAACGCCATCAGCTCGGCATAGGCGCTCACGCGCGGACCGAGCGGGCGACGGGATAGCGGGCGAGGAACCGGGCGCGCAGGATCAGCGCCCAGAGCACCACCGCGCCGAACTGGTGCAGGATGGCGAGGTGCCAGGGCGCCATCGACATGACCGTGACGATCCCGAGCACCATCTGCCCGAAGGCCATGACCGCCATCCACGCGAACGCCGTCCGCGTCGCGGGATGCGGCGAGCGGCGCGACCGCCACCAGACCGCCAGCACGAACGCGAAGAGCGCATAGCCGACGATGCGATGGATGAACTGGACGAGGCCGTCGTTCTCGAAGAAGTTGCGCCAGAGAGGCGAGAACCCCATCGGATCGGGCGGCAGGAAGCCCCCCGCCATCAGCGGCCAGTCGGAATAGTTCCGCCCGGCATCGATCCCGGCGACGAGCGCGCCCACCAGGATCTGCAGGAAGGCCAGGTGCATGACCCCGGTCGAGAGTCCCGCGAGCCGCCGCTCGCCGGCGCGGCGGGCTTGCAGCAGCGCCGCCTCGGTCCGGCCGAGGCGCAGGATGTACCAGGCGAGAAGCCCGAGGATGGCGAAGGCCAGCCCGAGATGCACGGCGAGCCTGTAGGAGGCGACGTCGACCGCCTCGCCGCCGAGGCCCGAGGACACCATCCACCAACCGATCGCACCCTGCGCACCGCCGAGCGCCCCGAGGATCAGCGCCCGCACTGTCCAGCCCGCGGGCAGCCGCCGCGTCAGCGCGAGGAACGCGAACCCCCCCGCCCAGACCAGACCGATGACCCGGCCGAGCTGCCGATGCCCCCACTCCCACCAGTAGATGGTCTTGAACTCGGCCAACGTCATGCCGCGGTTTTGCAGCTGGTACTCGGGGATCGCCCGGTAGCGCTCGAACTCCGCCTCCCACGCCGCCTCGGACAGGGGCGGCACCGCACCGGTGACCGGCGCCCACTCGGTGATCGCGAGGCCGCTGTCGGTCAGCCGCGTGAGCCCGCCGACGGCGATCATCACCACGACCAGCGCGAAGAGGATCATGAGCCAGACGCGCGTGGCGCGCCGGTCGCCGGCGGTGCCGCGGTCGATCGCGCCGCCGCGGGGCTCGGCCCGGGGGCGCTCGGCCCCGACCTCCTGGAATATCGCGCGCTTCGCCATCGTCAGGTGTCCTATGCCCGGACCGGGGCGCCTTCAAGTCACCCGGGCGGGCGGCGGACCAACTGCCTCAGGGCCCCGTGCAGGATCTGCACGTCGCCCCGCGTGAGCGGCAGACGCGACCAGAGGTTGCGCAGGTTCAGCTTCATGTGCGCAGCCTTCGCCTCGGGAAAGAAGAACCCGGCGGTGTCGAGGCGCGCCTCCCAGTGCTCGGCGAGGGCCGTGACCTCGGCGCCGGAGGCACGTTCCGTCGCCGCCTCCGGCACCGGATCGGCGCCCAACCGGCGCCACTCGTAGGCCATCAGCAGGACGCACTGGGCGAGGTTCAGCGACGGAAAGGCCGGGTCGACCGGGACGCTGACGATGGCCCCGGCCCGGGCGATGTCCTCGTTCTCGAGCCCGGCCCGCTCAGGCCCGAACAGCACCGCCACGCGCTCTCCCGCCGCGATCCGCGCCCGCGCGAGCGCCATGGCCGCCTCGGGCGTCAGCACGTCCTTGATGAGCCCGCGCGGGCGCGCCGTCGTCGCGAGGACGAGGTGGCTGTCGCCGATCACCCCGCCCAGATCGTCGGCCAGCACGGCATCGTCGAGGAGCCGCCCGGCACCGCTCGCCATGGCGACGGCGCGGGGGTTGGGCCAGCCGTCGCGCGGCCCGACGACGCCGAGCCGCGACAGCCCGAAATTGGCCATCGCGCGCGCCGCGGCGCCGATGTTCTCGCCCATCTGCGGGCGGACGAGGACGAAGGCGGGTTGCGTCGCAGGCGCCGGCATCCTGTCCCCTTAGGCCCGCGGCACGGCCGGGCACAAGCGCCCTTGGCCGCGGCGTCGCGCCGGGTAAAAGGTGCGGCGACCGCAAGGGGGACCTGCATTGGCCGCGACCGAGACGCCGCAGATTTACCTGACGACACCGCCCGCGATCGGAAGCGGGTTCGCCGACCGCCTGGCCGCGGCGCTCGACGCGGTGCCGGTCGCGTGCGTGCGGCTGCATCTCGCGACGCGCGATGCCGACGACCTTGGCCGCGCCGCCGATGCGCTGCGCGAGGTGGCGCATGCCCGCGACGTGCCGCTCCTCGTCGCCGAACACGTGGGCATGGTCGAGCGTCACGGTCTCGACGGCGTCCACCTGACCGACGGGGCGCGCGGGGTGCGAGCGGCGCGCAAGGCGCTCGGCGGCGACCGCATCGTCGGCAGCTTCGCGCTGGCCTCGCGTCACGACGGAATGACGGCGGGGGAGTCCGGGGCCGACTACGTGGCCTTCGGGCCGGTGCGCGACACCGGGCTCGGCGACGGCACGGTCGCCGGCCGCGACCTGTTCGCCTGGTGGTCGGAGATGATCGAGCTGCCCGTCGTGGCCGATGGCGTCGATGCCGCGACGGCCGCCGATCTCGCGCCGGTGGTGGACTTCGTCGTTCCCGATCCGGGGTTCTGGGAGGCGGAGGACATCGCCGCGACGCTGGAAGGGATCGCCCGAGCCCTCACCTAGGGCGCGCCCGACCATCCGGGCGGCCGACGCTGACCGGAGGCGGCATCGCCACCGGGGAGCGAGGACGAGCCTCAGCCGCTCGGCGCGGTTGCGAAGAGGCGCCGCTCGAGTTCGGCGCGGACGATGTCCCCGGCGCGGCGCGCCAGCGCCTTCCGGTCGGGCTGCTCGGCGACCTTCAGCGGCGGATGGTAGATGACGTCGACCGATCCGTGCCGGCGCGCCGCCAGCATCTTCGCCAGATGACCGCCGTAATCCATCCCGCCCCACCAGCCGTAGAAGCGCGGATCCTCTCCCGCGGGGGCGTGATAGACGACCGTCACCGGCTGGATCTCAGGAGCCGCCTCGGGGACGCCGAAGAACGCGTCGAAGAGGGTCGAGCGAAACGGCAGAACCCGTCGCCCGTCGGTCGACGTCCCCTCCGGAAAGATGAGGAGCGTGTGCCCCGCGGTGACGCGCTCGGCGACGAGGTCGCGGTGCGCCCGCGCCTCGCGGGCCGTGCGGTCGATGAAGACGGTGCCGGTGGCGCGGGCGAGCCAGCCGATCCCGGGCCAGGTGCGAACCTCGGCCTTCGAGACGAAGTAGACCCGCTGACCGGCGTTGAGGACGAAGATGTCGAGCCAGGAGGCATGGTTGGCGACGATGGCGCCGCCGGCGCGCAGGGGCTCGCCGAACACGTTTCGGCGGAGGCCGAGGATCGCCAGCGCCGCCCGGCAGACCGCCTGCGTGACATACGGCGTGAGCGGCCGGCGGAGCCCGAAGAGCGGCCGCTCCACGAGCCGGATCGCCAGGAGCGCCGCGAGCCCCCCGAAGATCACGAGGGCGAGCGCCGTGCCGCGCACCCCGAAGCGCAGCCATCCGGCGACGCCATGCGGGGCCGTCTCGGGGTAATCCTCCGACTGCCAGGCGAGGGTCATCCGCGCCCGGCAATCCGGGCCAGGGACCGCGCGTTCATCGTCGCGGTGTCCATGACCAGGCAGACGTCCGTGGTGTTGAACGCGTGGTCGACGAAGGCACCGTCGCCGACATGGCCGCCGAGCCGCAGGTAGGCCTTGATCAGCGCCGGAACCCTGATCATGGCCCGGCGTCGGTCGACGCGTTCGGGCGGGATCAGGTTCATCGGCTGGTACGCGCGGGAACGGACCCGGAGCGGATCCGGCGCCAGGTGGCGCGCATGCAGCAGCGACAGGGGTTCGGCCAGCGCCGCCA
>CAYMRW010000079.1:3515-8694 GCA_964392825.1 uncultured Rhodobacterales bacterium | reverse complement strand
GCAGATGCGCTTCGTGCCCCATTCCTCTTTCGGCACGGGCAAACCCCTTGTCTGAGTGAAGGCGGGCCTCTGCCACAGCCGCCCCACCCTGTCAAACCTTTCGCCGCATCGCCCGCCCGGATAGAAGTGCGACGGCGACGAGGGGATGCCAATGCAAACGGAACTGTCGGGGGACCCGCCGATCCCGGTGACCTTGCGGCGTGCCCCGCGGGCGCGTCGCATCAGCCTGCGCGTCTCGCGCCGGGACGGCCGGGTCACGCTGTCGGTTCCTCCGGGCGCGACGATGGCGGAGGCGATGGGCTTTGTCCGCGACCGCGAGGCGTGGCTGCGCCGGGCGCTGGCCTCGGTGCCGCCGCCGCAGCGCCCGCGGGTGGGCACCACGCTGTCCGTCGAGGGAAGGCCCCTCGTCATCGTCGCGGGCACCCGCCGGCACGTCTGGCAGGACGACGGGGCGCTCCACGTCCCGGCCGCCGCGCCGGCGGGTCCCGCCCTGGCGCGCCACCTGAGGACGCTGGCGCGCATGCGGGGAGAGGTGGCGGTGGCGCGTCATGCCCGGGCCATCGGGCGACCGGCGCCGCCGCTGCGACTCAGGGACACGCGGTCGCGATGGGGGTCGTGTACCGATACGGGCAACGTGATGCTGTCGTGGCGCCTGATCATGGCGCCACCCCAGATCCTCGAGTACGTGGCCGCGCACGAGGTCGCGCACCTCGTGCATCTCGATCACTCTCCCGGTTTCTGGGAGCTTGCCGGGCGCCTCCATCCCGAATGGCGGCAGGCGCGCACGTGGCTGTCGGACAACGGACCGACGCTGCAGACCGTCGACTTCACCTGAAGGCCGCGCGCGTCGCCAGTCGGCCCGTCAGGAGTGGATCGGGCCGACGCCGCAGGCCAGGGCCGCCTCGCGCATCGCTTCCGAATAGGTGGGATGCGCATGGCAGGTGCGCGCCAGATCCTCGGCGGCCGCCCCGAACTCCATCGCCACGCAGACCTCGTGGATCAGGTCGCCGGCCATCGGTCCGATCACGTGCGCGCCGAGGATGCGGTCGGTCTCCTTGTCGGCGAGGAGCTTGACGAAGCCTTCGGCCGCGAAGTTGGCCTTGGCGCGGCCGTTGCCCTGGAAGGAGAACTTGCCGACCTTGTAGTCGCGCCCGGCCTCCTTGAGCTCGGCCTCGGTCATGCCGACGGCGGCGACCTCCGGGTGCGTGTAGATCACCGCCGGGATCACGCCGTAGTTGACGTGACCGTGCTGGCCGGCCAGCACCTCGGCCACCGCCATCCCTTCATCCTCGGCCTTGTGGGCGAGCATCGGTCCCTCGACACAATCGCCGATGGCGTAGACGCCGTCGATGTTGGTCTGCCAGCGATCGCCGACCCGCACCTGCCCGCGGTCGGTCATCTCGATCCCCAGCGCGTCGAGACCCAGCCCATCGGTGTAGGGCTTGCGGCCGGTCGAGACGAGCACGGTGTCGACCTCGAGCACCTGCTCGCCGTCCTTGTCGTAGGTCACCTTGCAAGCGTTGCCCTGCGAGTCGACCGACTTCACGGCGGCGCCGAGGACGAACTTCACCCCCTGCTTGGCAAGGATCTTCTGGAACTGCTTCTGCACCTCGGGATCCATACCCGGGGTTATCGTGTCGAGATACTCGAGCACCGTCACCTCGGTCCCGAGCCGCGCATAGACCGAGCCGAGCTCGAGGCCGATGACGCCCGCGCCGATCACGCAGAGGCTCTTGGGGATCCGTTCCAGCTTCAGTGCGCCCGTCGAGCTCACGACGCGCTTCTCGTCGACCTCGATCCCCTCGAGCGCCGTCGGTTCCGAGCCGCTGGCGATGACGATCGACTTCGCCTCGTGCGTCTCGTCGCCGACCTTGACCTTGCCGGCATCGGGGATCGACGCCCAGCCCTTGATCCAGTCCACCTTGTTCTTCTTGAACAGGAACTCGATGCCCTTGGTGTTCTGCTGGACGACGTCGTCCTTGTAGGCCAGCATCTTTTCCCAGTCGACGGTCGGCTCGCCGATCTCGATGCCCATCTTGGCGAAGTTCACCTGGCTCTCGTGGACCTGTTCGGTCGCGTGCAGGAGCGCCTTGGACGGAATGCAGCCGATGTTGAGGCAGGTCCCCCCCAGCGTCTCGCGTCCCTCGACACAGGCGGTGTTGAGGCCGAGCTGAGCGCAGCGGATGGCACAGACGTAGCCCCCGGGGCCAGAGCCGATCACGATCACGTCGTAGCTTGCCATCCAGCCCCTCCTTGCATCCGGGTCCGCGCCGTCACGCCGGCCCCGTTTTGCAAGTTCTGCCGGAATTGGAAAGCCCTCAGACCGGCGCCGCGACGATCATCGCCAGCGTCGCCTGTCACCCCGCAGCTTCGGATCCCCTCGAAACGGGACCGAACGCCCGAGCGGCGACCCGGCCACTGCGCGCGCCGCGAGGGGCCCACCGCGAAACCCCATGGCCTTCTGGCATCGACGCACGGCCGGCGAGGGCGGCGACGAGCGAGGGATCTGCGCGAAGGGTCCAACCCGTCGGCGAGCCGCCCGTGACCTCGCGGCACCGTCAACGTCGCGCGGTCTCGGGTGCTCCATGGCTCAAAGCAAGGCGGAATTGCCCTACCCCCAGGCGCTTTGCGGAAAACGCAGTCTTGGGGTATGGTTCCGGTATTGTTCGCCCGAAAGGAGATTACGCATGCCGGGTTCCGATCACGAGGTCGTCGCCACCGTCTCGCCACGGTCGGTCGGGCCGCAGACGCTGTTCGCGACCGAGGAGAAGATCACTTGCCAGAACGTCGGGCAGTTCGACACCGCGCCCGACGACATGCGTGACGCCAAGCGGGCGCTGAGACAGGCGGGCTTCCACGTCTTCGACGAGGCGTGCAGCCCGCAGCTGATCTCGATCGGCGGGCCCGCCAAGCTCTTCCGCGAGTTCTTCGGCGCCAGGATCTCGAGGCAGACGTCCGAGGTGGTGCCGGGCCAGACCGTCGACTTCATGGCCACGTCGGAGGCCCCCGAGGAGGCCCTGCTCAGCGCCCCGGGGGACCTCACCAACCTCATCGAGGGCGCCGTGATCGCGCGCCCCCCCATCTACTTCGGGCCCTCGGCGCTGCCGCCGGTCGCGCCGATCCATGCGAACGCGTACCAGTACCTGACGGTGCCGGATGGCGTGGCGGTGGTGCTGCGCGCCTCGCGGGTCCATCGGCTCGGCGTCACCGGCAAGGCGATCGTCGTCGGCATGCTCGACACCGGCATGTACGCGCATCCGTTCTTCGGCGCCCGCGGCTACCGCGTGCTGGGCACGATCCTCGCGCCGGGCGCGAGCGACGCGTCGGTCGACGCCAACGGCCATGGGACCGGCGAGAGCGCCAACGTCTTCGCCTGCGCGCCCGACTGCCGCCTCCGGCCGGTGAAGATGGGGAACGACACGGTCGGGGCGATCAACGCCGCGCTGAACTCGACGCCGAAGCCCCAGGTGTTGACGAACAGCTGGGGCTATCACGTCGACGTGCCCGGCGCGCAGATCCCGAACTGGCTGAAACCGCTCGAGGCGGCGGTGGCGAACGCGGTGGCGCAGGGCGTCGTGGTCTGCTTCTCGGCGGGGAACGGACACTTCGCCTTCCCGGGGAGCCATCCGGACGTGATCTCGGTCGGCGGCGTGCACGTCAACCTGCCCGACGAGAACGACCTCGAGGCGTCGAGCTACGCGTCGAGCTTCCAGTCGTCGTTCTACCCCGGACGCGCGGTGCCGGACGTCTGCGGTCTCACCGGCCGCGCCGTCGACGTGAACGGCACCAAGGCGCCGTCGATCCTCTTGCCGGTGCAGGAGGGCGCGACGCTCGACGGGATCGACCCGCCGACGGGCCCGGGGCCGGATGGCTGGGGCCTGTTCTCCGGCACCTCGGCTGCGTGTCCGCAGATCGCAGGGATCGTGGCGCTGATGCTGGAGAAGAACCCGGCGCTGAAGCCCACCGATGTGCGCGAGAAGTTGAGGGCGAGCGCCCGCGACGTCAAGAAGGGCACGACGCAGCAGGGCGACACAGCGACGACGGGGCCGGACCTCGCGACCGGCTCGGGGCTGGCCGACGCCAAGTGGGCCTACCTCAACACGATGGGCGAGGTCGCGGCGACGTTCTTCTCGGCGAGCCGGGAAGAGCAGCTGGCGATGGTCTCGAGCGGCTCAATGCCCGAGGTCTCGCAGGACTTCGTGGCCGACCTCATCGACACGCTGCGCTCGCGCTGAAAGGGGCGCCAGGCCGGGCGCCGCCGCCGGCGTCCTGCCGCCATGGAGGGAGCAATGACCGAGCAACGGGATTTCGGAGCCCAGGTGGTGCTGAAGCGCGAGGACGGGCGATCGATCCTCGACACCCAGGGTCAGATGCAGGGCGACGCGGGCGCCATGGACGTATCGCCCGAACGCGCGGACGCCGCGCGACAAGCGCTCGAAAGGCACGGATTCAAGGTGACGGAGGGCAACCTGAACACGCTCTCGGTGTCAGGGCCGCCCAAGGTCTTCGAGGACGTCTTCGGGCTGCACGTTCAGGCGCCGGAGACGAACGTCGGGGCTCACGCGACGCGGATGCCGGACGACCTCAAGGGCTACATCGCCGACGTGTTCGTGATGCCGCCCCCGGAGTTCTTTCCCTGAGGGATCGGCTTGCCGCAGCGCCGCGCCCTCGCGCGACCGCCGGGCCATGCGCTCAGGCCGGGGCCAGGATGCTCCTGAGCCGGGAGGAGACGTCGGTGAGAAGCGCCCGCGTACGGTCATCGGTCATCGAAGCCAGGTGATCCGAGACCGCGGGGTCGAGGCCCGAGCCCAGCGCGTCCGGCTCGGCCCGCGACGCCGTCAGCTGCTGATCGAGCATGGCGAGCGTCCGCAGCGGATCCCCCTCCTCGAGGAGGCGCAGGGCGATCGAGTGCACCAGCACGTTGCGCATGGCGCCGAGCTCGGCGACGGCGGAAAGGAGATATCTGTCGGAGTCCATCTGGGTCCTCGAAAAAGCCGGTTCCTCTGGATTTCAACGGTAGCCGAGCAGGGCTAAAGACAAGTTGCCCCCGGGGGACGCCGCAGGCGGCGCGAGAACGTCAGGGATCTCCGGGCGGTCGGTGCGACGCTCCCGAGCGGTTTCCCTCGCGCCCTTTGCCCTGGCCGAGGTCCTGCGGGCGCCAGCGATCAGTCGCGCCGCC
>CAYMRW010000079.1:0-3415 GCA_964392825.1 uncultured Rhodobacterales bacterium | reverse complement strand
CTGAGCGTCCGGAACAGCATCGTTGCGCGGGCTGCCCGGCTTTGGCAGTATTCCGCGCATCAAGAAACGCGGCGAAACGCGGCACGGGCAGTGAAGGATCAAATGATGCGAGCAGTGGTGATCGCCCTCGTGGCGGGCGCGTCCTTCGCCGGCATGGCGGAGGCGGGAACGATCGAGCGGGCCTGTCTGGCTTCGGACCGGCCGAAGTCACGGGCGCTCTGCGGGTGCATCCAGCAGGCCGCGGACGTGACGCTGAACGGGCGCGAGCAGCGCATGGCGGCACGGCTCTTCCGTGAGCCGCACCGGGCGCAGGAGATCAGGCAGTCGGACCGCCGCGGGCACGAGCGGTTCTGGATCCGCTACAAGCGCTTCGGCGCCACCGCAGAGGCCTATTGCCGGCGGGGCTGAGGTGACGACGGGCCGGCTCGTCGTCTTGACGGGCGCCGGCCTCTCGGCCGAGAGCGGGCTTGGCACCTTCCGCGACGCGGGCGGTGTCTGGGAGCGCTACGACCTGACCCGGGTGGCGACGCCCGAGGGCTACGCGGCCGATCCGGCCCTGGTCCTCGACTTCTACCAGATGCGCCTGGAGGCGGCCCGGGCGGCGGCGCCGAACCCCGCACACGAGGCGCTGGCGCGGCTGTCGGAGCGACACCCGGCGCTGACGCTCGTCACGCAGAACGTCGACGGCCTTCTCGAGCGGGCAGGCGCGCGCGATGCGCTGCACATGCACGGCTCGCTCGAGACGGCGCGCTGCGCCGCCTGCGCACATCGCTGGCAGGCGGCGCGCTACGGCCTCGATGTCCCCTGCCCGGCCTGCGGCGCACACGCGATCCGCCCCGACGTGGTGTGGTTCGGCGAGATGCCGCTGTTCATGGACGAGATCGGTGCCGCGCTGGCCGAGGCGGCGGACTTCGTCGCCATCGGCACTTCGGGCAGCGTCTGGCCGGCGGCCGGCTTCGTCGCGGAGGCCCGCGCGGCGGGGGCTCGCACGCTGGAGCTGAACCTCGCCCCGTCCGACATCGCCTCCGAGTTCGACGCGGGGCGCTACGGACCGGCCGGCACGCTGGTCCCGGCCTGGGCCGAGGAGCTCATAGCGAAGCTCGCGCACTGATCGGGGTCGGGACGGGGCGGGATCCGGCCTTGACGCGACATCGGCGCGGGGGGACCAAGCGCCGACCGCTTCGACGGGAGCCCGCATGACGCCCTCGTGGACAGACCGCTTTCCGGGCCTCGCCGCGCTCGAGCCCGAGGTGCGCGACCTGCTCCTGTCGCGGGCCGCGGTGGTGCGCGTGCCCGAGGGCACGACCATCTTCGGACCCGGCCACCCGCCCGACAACCTTCTTCTCGTGCTCGACGGGCAGGTGCGGGTCCGCCAGATCTCGGAGAACGGGCGCGAGATCGTCCTCTACCGCGTCCATGCGGGGGAGAGCTGCGTGCTCACCACGGCCTGCCTGATGGCGTTCGAGGACTACGCCGCCGAAGGCCTCGCCGAGACCGGCGTGGAGGCCGTGGCGATCCCGCGCGAGGCCTTCGACGCCGCCGTGGCGCAGTCGGCCGTGTTCCGCCGCTTCGTGTTCCAGGCCTTTTCGCGGCGCATCACCGACCTGTTCCTCACGATCGAGGAGGTGGCGTTCGGCAAGATGGACGTCCGCCTCGCACAGAAGCTCGTGGAACTGAGCCGCGGCCAGGGGCGCATCTCCGCCACGCACGGGATGCTCGCGAGCGAGCTCGGCACCGCACGCGAGGTCGTCTCGCGGCAGATGGCCGAGTTCCAGCGCCGGGGCTGGGTGTCGCAGGCCCGGGGGACGGTCGACATCCTCGACCCCGCGGCCCTCAGGGGCTTCTCCACGCAGGTCTGATGCCGGTTCGGTGACCGCGGTCACCGACACGAGCCACGCCGCCCGGTATACCCCCTCGCGACTCAACCGCTTGAGGGAGCGAAGGCCATGACCAGAAACGAAGGAACCGTCGACCGCATCGTCCGCGCCGCACTCGGGGCCGCGCTGCTCCTGCTGGCGCTGACCTCGGTCGCGTCTCCGGCGATCTACTGGGGCGGGATCGTCGTCGGGCTGGTCCTGATCGCCACCGCCGTCACCGGGTTCTGCCCGGCCTACCGGCTTCTCGGCATCCGGACCTGCCGGCGATGATCGAGACCGCCTTCACCCCGTGGCAATCGCTGGCGGGCGGCGCGCTGATCGGCCTCGCCGCCGTCCTGCTGATGGCGTCGCTCGGCCGGATCCTCGGCGCGACCGGCATGCTTTCGGGCCTGCTCATGCCCGGGTCGGCCGCGGACTGGACATGGCGGGCGGCGCTTCTGGCTGGCATGGTCAGCGCGCCCCTGGCCATCCACCTCGCCACCGGGACCGAAGTCGAGATCGAGGTGCCGGTCGGCACTGCGATGCTGATTGCGGGCGGGCTGCTCGTCGGGTTCGGCGCGTCATTGGGTTCCGGCTGCACGTCTGGGCACGGGGTCTGCGGTCTCGCGCGGCTCTCGCCTCGGTCGATCGCGGCCACGGCCACCTTCATGGCCGCGACGTTCGTGACTGTGTTCGTCGTCCGCCACGTGATCGGGGTGGCATGATGCGGCTCGTCGCGACGTACCTCATCGGGCTGGTCTTCGGGACCGGTATCGCGATCTCGGGGATGGCGAACCCCGCCAAGGTGCTGAACTTCTTCGACATCGTCGGAACGTGGGACCCGAGCCTCGCCCTCGTGATGGGCGGCGCGCTCGCCGTCGCGGCGGCGGGCTACCCAATCGTCCTCGGCCGCACGGCGCCGCTGTTCGACCCGCGGTTCCATCTGCCGTCGGCGACCGCGCTGGATGCACGGCTGCTGGGCGGCGCGGCGATCTTCGGCGTCGGCTGGGGGATCGCCGGCTTCTGCCCCGGCGGCGCGCTGCCGGCGCTCGGTACCGGGCGTGCGGAGGTCTTTATCTTCGTGGCCGCGGCGGTCGTTGGCATCCTCGCCGCCCGCCTCGGACCGTCACTTCTGTCCGGTCGCGCCGTCATGGCGCAAGGCCGCAATTGAGGAGGAGCAACATGACCGACTACCCCGTTGACATGACCGCGCATCCGATCGTCGAGGGCTACTTCGACGATGCGACGAACACGATCAGCTACATCGTCCGCGACCCGAATTCGGACGCCTGCGCCATCGTCGACTCCGTCATGGACATCGACTACGCCGCTGGCCGGATCACCTACGAGCACGCCGACCGGCTGATCGCCCGCATCCGCGACTGCGGCTGCAAGCTCGAGTGGATCATCGAGACCCACGTGCATGCCGACCATCTTTCGGCGGCGCCCTACATCCAGCAGGAACTCGGCGGCAAGATCGGCATCGGCGCCAACATCAAGGTGGTGCAGGAGACCTTCGGCAAGGTCTTCAACGAGGGGACCGAGTTCCAGCGCGACGG
>CAYMRW010000078.1:2577-8758 GCA_964392825.1 uncultured Rhodobacterales bacterium | reverse complement strand
GCGACGGCGCGACGGCGCAGGGCCTCTGGTACGAGGTGATGAACATGGCGGCGCTTTGGAAACTGCCGGTGATCTACGCCTGCGAGAACAATGGCTACTCCGAGTACACCAAGACGGAGGAGATCGCGGCAGGCTCGATCACCGCCCGCGCCGATGCCTTCGGGATCGAGAGCCACAGTGTCGACGGCCAAGACGTGTTGGCGGTGAACGACCTGACCCAGAAGCTCGTCGAGCGGGCGCGCAAGGGCGAGGGGCCGTTCTTCATCGAGCTCAAGACCTACCGCTACCACGGCCACCATGTCGGCGACATCAATCGCGACTACTACCGCGCCAAGGACGAGGAGGCGGAGTGGAAGAAGATCCGCGACCCGATCGTCAACTTCGGCAAATGGCTGGAGGGCGAGGGGATCGCCTCGGCCGACGACCTCGTGGCCATCGGCGACGAGGTGAAGGCCGACGCCGAGGCCGCCGTCGCCTACGCTCTGACGGCCCCCTACCCGGACGGAAGCGAGGTCGACATGCATGTCTATGCCGGCGTCGAGCACGCCCTCGAGGAGGTGTGAGATGACCCGCGAGATCACCCTGTCCAAGGCCGTCAACGAGGCCATCGCCGAGGAAATGCGGCGCGACGAGACGGTGTTCCTGATGGGCGAGGACGTCGCCGAGGCCGGCACCCCCTTCAAGGTGCTGTCGGGCCTCGTCGAGGAATTCGGCACCGAGCGTGTGCTCGACACGCCGATCTCCGAGCCGGGCTTCGTCGGCGTGGCGGTTGGCGCGGCGATGACCGGGTCGCGGCCGATCGTCGACCTGATGTTCGGCGACTTCCTGTTCCTGGTGATGGACCAGCTCTGCAACCAGGCGGCCAAGACGCACTACATGTCGGGCGGCAAGCTGACGGTGCCGATGGTGCTGCGCACCAACCTCGGCGCCACGCGGCGCTCGGCGGCGCAGCACAGCCAGTCGCTGCACGCGCTGGTGGCGCACATCCCGGGCCTGAAGGTGGCGATGCCCTCCTCGGCGTACGAGGCCAAGGGGCTCCTCAAGACTGCGATCCGCGACGACAACCCGGTCGTGATCTTCGAGGACAAGCTCATGTATCAGGACAAGGCCGAGGTTCCGGAGGAGGAGTACCTGATCCCCTTCGGCGAGGCCAAGGTCCTGCGCGAGGGGCGCGACATCACCCTGGTCGCCACGTCGTCGATGGTGCAGGTCTGCCTCAAGGCGGCCCAGATGCTCGACGGCGACGGGATCTCGGCCGAAGTGATCGACCCGCGCACGATCGTGCCGCTCGACGAGGCGACGATCGTCGAGAGCGTGCGCAAGACCTCGCGCGCCATGGTCGTCGACGAGGGCCACCAGAGCTACGGCGTCAGCGCCGAGATCGCGGCGCGGATCGGCGAGAAGGCGTTCTATCATCTCGACGCGCCGGTGATGCGGATGGGGGCGATGGACGTGCCCATCCCGTTCTCGCCGGCGCTCGAGGACCTGACGGTGCCGACGCCCGAGGGCGTGGCGGAGCGGGCGCGCAAGGCGGTCCGCGGGGAGCTCCTCCATGCCGCATGAGGTGATCATGCCGGCGCTCGGCATGGCGCAGGACACCGGCCAGATCGTGGCGTGGCTGAAGAAGCCGGGCGACGCGGTCAAGACCGGCGACGCGCTGATGGAGGTCGAGACCGACAAGGCCACGATGGAGGTCGAGGCCGCGGCCGACGGCTTCCTCACCAATGTCCGCGCGGAGGCGGGCGCCAGCATCCCCGTGGGCGACGTCGTGGCGATGATCTCCGAAACAGCGGACGGCGCGGAAAACGGCGCGACCGGCGAAGGCGGGACGGCGCCGGCAGAGGCCGAGGCCGTGCCGGAGAACGCCGCGCCGGACGAGGGGACGCCCGTCGCGGGTGCGGAGGTGATCATGCCGGCGCTCGGCATGAGTCAGGATACCGGCAAGATCGTGGCGTGGCTCAAGAAGCCCGGCGACGAGGTCGGTGCCGAGGATGTCCTCTTCGAGGTCGAGACCGACAAGGCAGTGACGGAGGTGCAGGCAGGCCACGACGGCTGGCTCGCGGAGACACTCGGCGCGGAGGGCGACGACATTCCCGTGGGCGAGGTCATCGCCATCATCTCGGCCGAGAAGCCGGAGACGCCGCGGAGCCGGTCCCGCGCCAAGGCAGCGACCTCCGCCGAGGCGGCGCCCGCGCCGCAAGCGAAGGCCGAAGCGGCGCCGGCGAAGAAAGAGATCGCGCAGAAGCCCGCGCCGCGAGGGCACGCGTCGCCCCGAGCCCGTCCCGAGGGTCGCATCCCCGCCTCTCCCAAGGCGCGGCGGCTGGCCGCCGAACGCGGTCTCGACCTCGCGCGGCTCGTGGACGCGGGATACGCCCCGCCGTTCCACGTGGCCGATCTCGAAACGCTGGCGGCCCTGCCGGAGCCCGAAGCCGCCAAGCAGCCTGCCGCCGCGGGCGGCACCGCGCGGATCGAGGCGGATGTGCCTGCTTCGACGCTGGTGGAGTTCTGCGCCTGGGCGGGGTCGGAAGGTGCGGCGGTCACCCCGGCACGCGCGACGGCCGCCTTCGCCTCGGCGGCGCTTCGGAAGGCGACGGGGCGGGACCGCGCGCTGTACGTCGCGCTCTCGCGTCCGGGCGGCTCCGTCTCGGTGCACGGCGACCTCGACCGCCTGCCGCTCGGCGCCGAGGCCGAGCCGGCGGAGGCGGCGGCCGACCTCGTGCTCCGCGACCTCTCCGCCAGCCGCCTGACCGCCGTCTCGGTCGGGGCGGGAGTGCCGACCCTGACGTTGAGCCGACGGGGCGAGAGCTTTGCCCTTACGTTCGACTTCGATGCAGCAGCGCTCGACCCCGGCGCCGCGATCGCGCTCGTCGCCGATCTCGCCGGGCGTATCGAGGATCCGCTGCGCCACCTGCTCTGAAAGGACGACCGATGCCCGATACCCACCGCGCCTCCGACCTCCCGACCGACCTCTGGATCGACGGCGGCTGGCGTCCCGGCGCCGGCGGGGAACGGTTCGACGTGATCAACCCCGCCGACGAGAGCGTTCTGGCCTCCGTCGCCTCGGCGACGATCGAGGACGCCCAGGCCGCGCTCGACGCCGCCGACGCGGCCTTCGCCGACTGGTCCGGGCGCAGCCCGCGAGAACGGTCCGAGGTCCTGCGGAAGGCGTGGGAACTGATGACGGCGCGACTCGAGGACTTCGCGCGGCTGATCACGCTCGAGAACGGCAAGGCTCGCGCCGACGCGATGGGAGAGGCGACCTATGCCGCCGAGTTCTTCCGCTGGTTCGCCGAGGAGGCGGTGCGAGCGGACGGGATGATCACCCGGGCACCCTCGTCGGGCGCGCGGATCGTCGTGCAGCACAAGCCGGCCGGGATCGCCGTGCTGATTACGCCGTGGAACTATCCGGCCGCGATGGGCACGCGGAAGATCGCACCGGCGCTCGCCGCGGGATGCCCGGTGATCATCAAGCCCGCGGGCGAAACCCCCCTGACGATGCTGGCGCTGATGCCGCTCCTCGCGGAGGCAGGCGTGCCGAAGGGCGTGGTCAACGTGCTGCCCACACGGGCGACGGGAAAGGTCGTCGACCACATGCTGCACGATCCGCGGGTGCGCGTCGTCAGCTTCACCGGGTCGACCGGCGTCGGGCGCACGCTGCTCAAGTCGGCGGCCGACCAGGTGCTGACACCGGCGATGGAACTCGGCGGCAACGCGCCGCTGATCGTATTCGACGACGCCGACCTCGAACAGTCGGTGAAGGGCACGATGCTGGCCAAGATGCGCAATCTCGGCGAAGCCTGCACGGCGGCGAACCGCATCTACGTGCACGAGGCCGTGTCCGAGACGTTCACCGAGAAGCTGGTGGCGGCGATGGGGGCGCTGAGCGTCGGCAACGGGATCGAGGACGGGGTCGACGTCGGGCCGCTGGTCAACGCCTCGACCCGCGACAAGGTCGCGGCCTTCGTCGAGGACGCCGTGGCCAAGGGCGCCCAGCTCCGCCTTGGCGGCAAGGCGCCGGACGGCCCGGGATTCTTCTACCCGCCCACCGTCATGACCGACGTGCCCGAGACCGCGGACTGCGTGCACGACGAGATCTTCGGGCCGGTCGCGGCGCTGCAGACCTTCACCGACGAGGACGACGTGATACGCCGCGCCAACGACACCGAGTACGGCCTCGTCGCCTACGTCTTCACGCGCGACTTCCGCCGCGGGATGCGGGTGAGCGAGCGGCTGGATTACGGCATGGTCGGCCTCAACCGCGGTCTCGTCAGCGACCCGGCCGCACCCTTCGGCGGCACCAAGCAGTCGGGCCTCGGCCGTGAGGGCGGCCACGAGGGGATGCTCGAGTTCATGGAGACCCAGTACATTTCGGCGGAGTGGTGAGCATGGGCGAGGTGATCGCGAGCCCGGCCGTCCGTGCCCATGCCGGCCGCCGCGGCGTCGACGTCGAGAAACTGGGGCGCGAACTCGGCCGCGAGACGATCGCGCGCGAGGACGTCGACCGCAAGGCGGAGGGCGGTGCGGCATCCGCCGCGGCGCCGGCGGGGCACGCCTATTGGGACATCGACCACGCCCTGTACGGAGCGGTCGAGGCGGAGCCGCTGTCCCGCTTCGCCCGTGTTTCGGCCGGCAATCTCGCGGCGGCACAGGCGCTCATTCCGGCGGTGACCCATCACGACCGCGCCGACATGCGGGCTATCGAGGCGCTGCGCGGGCGTCTCAAGGGAGAAGCGGTGGAGCGCGGCGTCAAGCTCACGGCGCTCGCCTTTCACGTCAAGGCGCTGGCCCGCACGCTCATGGCGTTCCCGCGGTTCAACGCGTCGCTCTCGGCCGATGGCGAGACGCTGATCCTCAAGCGCTACGTCCACATCGGCATCGCGGTCGACGCCCCGCACGGGCTCATGGTGCCGGTCGTGCGCGACGTCGATCGCAAGGGCCTCTGGGCGATCGCGGCCGAGATCGCCGACCTCGCCGCCCGGGCGCAGGCGCGCAAGGTCAAGCCAGATGAGATGGGCGGCGCCTCAACGACGATCACCAACCTCGGCGGCATCGGCGGCACCGCCTTCACGCCGATCGTCAATCCCCCCGAGGTGGCGATCCTCGGCATCACGCGCGCCGAGCCGGTGCCGGTCTGGGATGGCGAGGCATGGACGCCGGTGACGATGGCACCGCTCGACCTCAGCTACGACCACCGGGTGATCAACGGCGCCGAGGCCGCCCGCTTCCTGGCGCATTACGGACGCCTCCTTTCCGATCCGCGCCGGTTGCTGCTGTGAGGATCCGCGGTGAGCCACGACCGCCGGAGACCGGCGCTCGCCACGGCCGGAAGCAGCGATGGCGCTGACCATCGATCTGAGCGGCAAGACCGCGCTTGTCACCGGATGCCGCCGGGGCATCGGTCGCGCGACGGCCGTCGCGCTGGCTCGGGCCGGGGCAGACATCGTCGGCGTCAGCGCGTCGCTTGCGAACGACGGCGGCGAGGTCGGCGAGGAGGTGCGCCGGCTCGGCCGGGCCTTCACGCCCTGCCGCTGCGACCTGTCCGACCGCGACGCGATCCACGCCCTGATCGCGGATCTCGACGGCTCCGGCGCCGCCATCGACATCCTCGTCAACAATGCCGGCACGATCCGGCGCGCGCCCGCGGCCGAGCACGGCGACGCCGACTGGGATGCGGTGATCGCCGTGAACCTGACGTCGGGCTTCCTCCTGACGCGGGAGTTCGGCCGCCGGATGCTGGAGCGCGGACAGGGCAAAGTGGTTTTCGTCGCTTCGGTGCTGAGCTTCCAGGGCGGGCTCAACGTCCCGAGCTATGCCGCGAGCAAGGGGGCGGTCGTGCAACTCGTCCGGGCTTTCGCCAACGAGTGGGCGTCACAGGGCGTCAACGTCAACGCGGTCGCCCCGGGCTACGTCGCGACCGACAACACCGCTGCGCTGAGGCAGGATCCCGAGAGAACGCAGGAACTCCTCTCCCGCGTGCCCGCCGGCCGCTGGGGCAGTCCCGACGATGTCGCCGGCGGGATCGTCTTCCTCGCCAGCCCCGCCGCGGAGTTCATCCACGGCGCGGTCCTGCCGATCGACGGCGGCTGGCTCGCCCGCTGACTCAGGTTCGACTGCCGGACCTGCCGGCAAAGCGGTGCGTGCAAAAACGCGGAAGACATGCCTCCGCGGCGCGGCGGCCGGG